>CAYYQD010000005.1:0-2951 GCA_964473735.1 uncultured bacterium | reverse complement strand
CCCTTTCGCCGGTATAATACTGGCAAAACAAGGGGGTACTATGCATGAGGATACCAAAGTCGTACGAGGACTTGACGAAGAGCGGTTTCATAAGACCGACTCTTACATGAACAAATCCCTGAACTCCCATCGCCTTCCCATCTATCAGACCTCCACCTTCATATTTGACTCCCTGGACGAAGCCTACGGCGCCTTCACCGGTGAGGAGCATCACCACATCTACTCCCGCGTCTCCAATCCCAACGCCCTGTACCTTGGGGCCAAGGTCGCCCTCCTGGAGGGGGCGGAGGCGGGTATCGCCTTCAACTCCGGAATGGCCGCCATAAGCACCACCCTCCTGACCTTATTGAAGCCGGGGGACCGTATGGTGTCTTCTAAGCCCGTATACGGCGGAACGGGAGAGCTTTTCGCTTATCTGCAAGAGCACTTAGGGGTACGAGTGGATGTACTCGGCCCAGATGAGTTCTACGACACCCTTGAGAAGGGGGGGTACAGGGTGGCTTACGTGGAGACCCCGGGCAACCCTACCCTGACGGTCTACGACCTGGAGCTGGCGGCGCGTCTCGCCCACGGGAACGGTGCCGTCCTGGTCGTGGATAACACCTTCGCCACGCCCTTCCACCAGAGGCCCATAGAGTGGGGTGCTGACGTCGTCCTCCACAGTAGCACGAAGTACCTAAACGGCCACGGGGACACCATAGGTGGGGTAGTGGTCGGAAAGGAGGACTTTATAAAAGAGCTCCTCCACACCACCAAGATGTTCGGTACCCTTATGCAGCCCTTTAACGCGTGGCTGACGGCGAGGGGGCTCCGTACTCTGGCCGTACGTATGCGGAAGCATTCCGAGAACGCCCTGAAAGTGGCCCGGTTCCTTGAGAGCCGGCCGGAGGTGGTTGAGGTGTATTACCCCGGGCTTCCCTCCTTCCCGTATCACGACATAGCGCGGAAGCAGATGAGGAACGGGTACTCCGGTATGGTGTCCTTCGTCCTTGATGGCACCAGAGAACATCTCAAACGCTTCATAACCTCCCTTGAGCTGTTCCACTTCGCCGTATCCTTGGGAGACACGGACAGCCTCGCCACCTCCCCTGCACTGACCACGCACGCCCTGTCCCCTACGACGGATTTCCCCGCCAACCTGGTCAGGCTCTCGGTGGGTATAGAGGACGCGGAGGACCTCATAGCGGACCTTGAGAATGCCCTGAAGAAGGCCTTTCACACCAGCGAAGTAGGGAGATAGAGGTTGGCCAACCTGCTGCGGCTCCTCCTACCTCACTGGAGGAGAGTTTTTGCGGGTTTTCTGATCTTGCTCGTGGTGGACCTGGGGCAGCTGGTCGTCCCGCAGTTCGTACGTAGGGCGGTGAACGATCTCTACGTAGGAAATTACGCTGCCGTGCCGAGGTGGGCGGCCTTCATAGTCGGGGTCGCCCTCTTCTTCTCTTTCCTGCGTTTTTTCTGGAGGTACTTCTTCATAGGTACCTCCCGCCTCCTTGAGAAGAATCTAAGGAGCGAGCTTTTCTCCCATACCCTGAAGTTAGACCCCGGCCTTTTCCGTACGATGAAGACGGGAGACGTTATGGCCCTATTTACGAACGACCTGCAGGCCATAAACATGGCCTTGGGTATGGGAATGGTCGCTATTACGGACTTCATCATATACACCACCTTTTCAATAGTGGCCATGCTCCTTATCTCTCCCAACCTTACGGCTATGGTCGTCGTACCCCTCCCCCTCATCGGAGTGGTGATGTTCATTCTGGGCCGCCTGATACACCGCAAGTTTCGGGAGGTGCAGGACTTCTTCGGCCTCCTGACGGAGTGGCTGCGGGACATATTGAGCGGTATAAGGGTGGTGAAGGTGTACGACACGGGGTTCAAACTGACCGACCGCTACTCCGAGATTTCGGAGAACTTTCTCAGGTTGAACCTGCAGTTCGCGGTGATAGACGGCCTGTTCCACCCGGCGATAAGCACTCTGGCATACGTATCTCTGGCCATACTCCTGCTGGTGGGAGGCAGGATGACGACCACGGGGCTCGTATCCCTTGGAGATTACGTGGCCTTTAGTTCCTACATCGGTATGATGATCTGGCCTATGGTGGCCTTAGGGTGGTTCGCCAATCTGGTGCAGAGAGGGAGCGCCTCCTACGACAGGATAAAGGCCTACCTATCTATAGAGCCCCCATTAAAAGAGGACGGTAAGGTGGAGATTGACGGCTTTAGGGAGCTTGAGGCAGATGGCCTCAGCGTGGAGGTCGGAGGACACGTCGTCCTGAAGCAGGTTGATGTTGTCGTCCGGGAGGGGGAGTTCGTGGGGATAACGGGGCCGACAGGGGCGGGTAAGAGTGTCCTGCTCAACACTCTGGTGAAGTTCCATCTCCCATCGGCCGGTAAGGTCCTGATAAACGGTTTGGACTACACGGAGGTATCCACCGCCTCCCTGCGCTCCCACGTACTACTGGTGCCTCAGGAGGTCTTCGTCTTTTCAATGAGCATAGCCGAGAACCTGAAGGTGGCGAAGCCGGACGCAACGGAGGAGGAGATGTGGTGGGCCCTCAGGATGGCCGGTCTGGACGAGGACGTGAAACGTATGCCGGAAGGTCTGAACACCCTCATAGGGGAGAGGGGTGTGGGGTTGTCCGGTGGGCAGAGGCAAAGACTGGCGCTTGCGAGGGCCTTCCTGAGCCCTGCATCCCTGATACTTCTGGACGAGTCCCTCTCTGCCCTTGACTCTAAGACGGAGGAGAGGGTAGTCCGAAGCTTGAGGGAGCTGGGTAAGAGCATAGTTCTCGCCTCCCATAGACTTACGTCAATAGCATCCACGGATAGGATCTACGTTCTGGTGGGAGGGAAGACCGTTGAGAGCGGGACCCACGAGGAGCTTATGCGAAGCGGAGATATATACCCTATGCTCTGGAAGGCCCATCACGAGGGGATACGGGGGATGTGAG
>CAYYQD010000004.1:0-59933 GCA_964473735.1 uncultured bacterium | reverse complement strand
CCCCCTTTGCCCTAAGGAACGTCTCCGGATAAAGGGGTTAAACTCCGAAAACTTATAATAATGGTGTATTTTAGAAATTTGTCAAGTGGATCGTCTCATCTCAAGGTCTTTCCCCAATTTTTCCATACGTTAGGGATGTTATCTCTACAGTGTGCTGACAAATTTATCCCTCATTTGGGGCCTGTATCCTCTCCCCCATTCCGGCATAGCAACACTGTGGCCAACTTAAGCAGCGAAAACGTATAACCTATCCCCACTTCCACCCTAAAATCTTATCTATGATGGTAGTATTACTGGCCGTAAGCAGTTCGGACACGGTTAAGGAGTTCAAGCGGGATGAAGCTATTGAACGCGTTGGCTTCGTCGCAGGGCAGACGGTACTGGGCTGCTGCGCGTACTCGTGGCTCGGAGGGGCCTTCGTCGGAAGTGTATGGGATTGGAAGGTGGGAATGTGCGTGGGATCGGCTACCCCGTTGATGTGCATGGCCGCTTCTGCGGCCTACTCTATGAAGGTGGGAGTAAAATCTCCCGGAGCCATAGCCTCCTTCACGGGGGGAGTGGACGGATTACTGTGGGGGTACCTTATAGAGAACTCCCTAATATCCTACGATGTACGTCTCCCCGAATGGGCAACGCCCGGTATCCCTCTAACCACGAGCCTGATCCTCAACGCTGCAGGTCTCGCGTACTCCCAGAACTCCCGGGCGTCGGAGGGGGCTTACGTGACGAAGACGTTGTTCGCTTTTCAGAGCCTGTACTACTACTACCAGTTAAAACGAACGTTACTCGGGGATTACGTGCGCTACGATTCCACAGGGGCTCCCTCGTACAGCGAGCTGAAGTTTGATTTTACCCTCCTTCCCGTCATCTCCGTATCCTCCGCCCTCGGAGGTTTCATATCCACGGCCGGATGGGAGGGTTATACGGCGGGGGACGCCCTCTTCCTGTCTGCCAACATATCTAAAGGGTCGTTGGTCTTCGGCAACGTTCTGCGCACGGCTTACCTTCAGACCTTCTGGTCTCAGGACAGATGGGAGAGGGAGAGGGATAAGTACTTTGCCGTTCTAACACAGGGGTACTACTACCCCGACAACCCCACCATGAACAGGTTGGGAGGGGCGAGCCAGATAGTGGGTGGCATCTTAGGGGCCGGAGTATCCTACATGCTCATAAGGAAGCACCACGTACCTACAATGGCCGGCGTCCTGTACTCCGTCGTACCTGCCATGGCGTACTGGGCCGCTTATGCTCCTCTTATTCTGTTTGAGAAGGATCCCCGGCCCTACGGGAGCTTTATACCCTTAGTACAGATAGGCCTTGACGTTGGCACCTCCTACCTGATATACAGGCTGTTCGTACGTTAGAAGAACAGGTCCTTCACGACCCAGAAGGCTGGGAGGGAGAGAAGGAGGCTATCCACCCTATCCAGAAGTCCCCCGTGTCCGGGCAGTAGCCTTCCGGAGTCCTTTACACCTTTCTCCCGCTTTAGGGCGGACTCTACGAGGTCCCCTATCTGGGCGAAGATACCTATGTAGGCCCCTACGATGGTGGAGACGAAGGGGTTGTAATGGAGGAAGTATCCCAACACGCCTCCTACGAGGGCGCTACCCACTACGGCCCCCACGTACCCCTCAAGGGTCTTCCCACGGCTTATCTGCGGGAACACCCTGTGCTTTCCGAATAGCTTGCCGGAGAAGTACGCGAAGGTGTCGGCGGACCAGTTGCACACCATTACGTAAATCAAGAGCCACAGGGACTCGTCCCTCAGCTTCACGGCCACGTAGGCCGGGATCAGGATAAAGATAGCGACGGATATGAGCATGAAGGCCTCCTTGACAGAGAACCCCATAAGGTAGTTGGCCAGACCGAAGATCGCCAGAAGTACGACCGTAAGGGCCACGTTCTCCGTCCAGAAAGCGGCGGATATGGCCACGGCCCCGGCCAGGAAGCTCAGGAGGCTGAACTTAAAGGCTAAGAGTCTGTAGAGCTCGTAATAGACCAGAAGCACCGCGAGGTAGGCCACGATACGGAAAGCCCATCCTCCAAAGTACAGGGCGACCCCGAGGATACCTATCAGGACAACCGCCACGATTACGCGGGGGAGGAGGTCAGAGAACCTTCCCAAACTTCCTCACCCTCTTTGAGTAGCTTTCAAGCGCCCTGAAGAAGTCCTCCTCACGGAAGTCAGGCCACAGCGTCTCCGTGAAGTACAGCTCGGCGTAGGCCGACTGCCACAGCAGGAAGTTGGACAGTCTGTACTCCCCTGCCGTCCTTATTATCAGGTCCACGTCGGGGAGGTCGGGGTCGTACAGGAAAGCCCGAAAGCCCTCCTCGTCCACCTCCTTTACCCCGGAACGGATGGCACGGTTTACGGCCGAGACTATCTCCCTTCTCCCCCCGTAGGATAGGGCTAAGGTCAGGATCAGGTCCCGGTTCTCTGCCGTTTCCCTTATGGCGTAGTCAAGGACACTGCGCACGTCGGGTGGAAGGAGATGGAGCTCCCCTATGGCCCTGACCTGAACGCCGAGGTGGTTCAGGTTCTTTATCTCACGTTTCAGTAGTACCTTAAGCATGTACATCAGGGCTCCCACCTCTTCGGCGGGTCGCTGCCAGTTTTCGGAGGAGAAGGTGTAAAGCGTCAGGTACTTTACACCGGCCTTTTTGGCCGCCCTTATCACGGACCTTACGGACTCCACCCCCACCTTGTGTCCCATAACCCGCGGCAGGCCCCTCCTCTGGGCCCACCGACCGTTGCCATCCATTATGATGCCGACGTGTGTGGGAACCTTAGTCTTCAAGTATTTCCTTTTCCTTCTTCCTGAGTATATCGTTCACTTGCTCTATGTACTTGTCCGTTATCTTCTGTATCTCCTTCTCGGCGCGAAAACGGTCGTCCTCCGTGATCTCTTTGGCCTTCTCCATCTCGCGCACCTGCTCTATGGCGTCCCTCCGAGCGTTCCGGATGTGTATCCGGGTCTCCTCCGCGAGCTGGCGGGCGAGTTTCACGAGCTCCTTGCGGCGCTCCTCCGAGGGTTTGGGGATGGGTATCTTAAGCACCTTTCCCTCACGGATGGGATTCAGCCCCAGGTTGGCCGCCCGTATGGCGACCTCTATGTTTCCTATGGCGGAGGGATCCCAGGGCTGCACTATCAGGGCACCCTCCTGTGAAGGATTTATCCCTGCTATCTGACGCAGGGGCACCTTCTGACCGTAGTAATCCACCTTTACGCCATCAAGGATGGCCGGGTTAGGTCTGCCTATCTGGATACGGGATAGCTCCCTCTTGAGGTACTCCACGGCCCGCTTCATGGAGTCTTCCATCTTCCTGTAAATCTCGTTCATAGTGTATATTCTAACGCCGCACCACCGCCATCTACCTTCCGCTTAAGAGCACGGACATCTCCCTGAAGAGTACGGCGGCCACGCTACCGCACCTGTGAGAGTGATCCAGCGTGGGGAGATACTCCACCATCTCCGCCCCCACCAACCTACCTTTGAGGGAGTAGAGTAGTTTTAAGAGGCCGGGAAACCTGACACCCATGGGTTCCGGGTTGCTCACGCAGGGGAACTCCGAAGGGTCCAGAACGTCCACGTCAAGGGATAGGAACACCCTACCGTACTTATCTACGAAGTCCAGAGCGCCGGAGAGGTCGTACATACTCCCGTATCGGGGAACGTACTCCTGCTCCCCCACCGTCCTGTACCCGAAGGTGCCCACGACGAAACCCTCTTCCTCAAGCCTCCTCATGACCGTCGCGTGGGAGAACTTCCCTCCGTAATCGTCCCAGCGGTCAAGGTGGGCGTCAAGATGCAGGATGGCAAACTCACCTATCCAGTCCCTGAGGGCCCGTGCCGTGGCCCACGTCACGGTGTGGTCTCCACCCAAGAACAGGTAGGGTGCCCGCTTGGGGTCGTGTCTGGCGAAGAGGGACTTTATCCGTACGGTTATGCGCTCCAGCCTTTCCTTTGGGGGGAGGTCAAAGTCCGTCCATAGGTCTCCTGAGTCGTTGTAAGGCGGAGATTTGGCCTTCTGTAGGGGACTGTACGGATCTATTCCCCACGCGTGCCACCTGATGTGAGCCGGCCCTAATGCCGCTCCCCTTAAGAAGTTCGCCTCCGTCTCAAAGGGTATTCCGACCAGATTTATCATAGGAGAACCGTCCCATCCGGCACCTTTTCGTCCCTGAGGACGCGACCGGGCCCTATCACGCACTCCTCCCCTATCTCCGTATTCCCTAACAGGGCAACGTTGGGGTATATGACCGTGTCCCGCCCTATGCGGACGGAGTACTCAACGTACACGGTCTCCGGCAAGACGAAGGTCACCCCCTCGTCCATCCACCTCCCACGTATCCTCCTCTGCATTATCTCCTCCACCTTCGCCAGCTGTCTACGGGTATTTACGCCTAAGATCTCCTCGTACTCCTCCGTCCTATGAACCACCACCTTATCCATGAAGTTGAAGACGTCCGTAAGGTAGTACTCCCCCTGGGCGTTGTCCGGTGAGAGCCCCCTCAAGGCCTCAAATAGGGGACCGGCACGGAACATATAGAATCCGGCGTTTACCTCCCTTATCCTACGTTCCTCCTCCGTAGCGTCCCTGTCCTCCACTATACGTACGAACCTGTCCCCCTCCCGGATCACCCTACCGTATCCTGAAGGGTCCGGCACCTCGGCCGTCAGTATCACGGCGTCCGCACCCGTGGAGGTTATCTTGCGGTACATCTCCTTTAAGGTGCTTCCGCGGATCAGGGGGGCGTCTCCGCTCCCAACGTAGAGGAGAGAGTCCTCTGGCACCTCACCTTCGGCGTACCGGACCGCGTCCCCCGTACCTCTGGGAACCTCCTGCACTATGACGGATACGTTGGGGTACCGTGAGGCTATCTCCCGTAAGAGGGTGTGGTTGGAGGAGTTCCCGACAACCACCACCTTCCGCGGGCCCAGATCCATAGTACTCTCTATCACCCACTCTATCATCATCCTGCCGGATACCCTGTGGAAGACCTTTGGGACCCTGGACTTTATCCTCCGGGACCTTCCCCCGGCCAGTATCACGGCGTAGAGGTTTGAGGGCATGGGAAGGTATTTTAAGATGGAGACCGACCCTCTACAACCCGGGCCTATTTATCCTTCAGCTTCCTCTCAAGCTCCAGCAAGCGTGCGTATATCTCGGGGAGCCTGTAGAAGAGTACGGCGCTCCGGTTGAACCTGCCCCTATCCCGCGCCGGTATCTTCCCGGCCAGCACCCTACCCGGTGGCACGCTCCCGCTTATACCGGACCCGGCCGCCGCCACTACCCCTTCCCCCACCTCCACGTGATCCGCCACTCCCACCTGCCCCCCGAATATCACACCGGATCCTATACGGGTCCCTCCCGCTATACCCGTCTGGGCGGCTATGACCGTGTGCTTCCCTATGCGGACGTTGTGGGCTATCTGGACCAGGTTGTCTATCTTGCTCCCCTCACCGATGACCGTTTCGGAGAAGGTGGCCCTATCTACGGTCGCGTTCGCCCCTATCCGCACCCCGTTCCCTATCCGCACCCTCCCTATCTGCGGGATCCGGATCCAGCCCCGTTCGGAGGGGACGAAGCCGAATCCCTCCGCCCCGATGACGGCTCCGGGGTGGATGAGGCAACCCTTGCCGACCTCCACACCCCAACCGACGTAGGCGAAGGGATACACCACCGTACCCTCCCCTATCCGCGCCTCCGGACCGATGTACGCGAAGGGATAGATTACGGCCCCTCTGCCAACGACGGCGCCTCTGGAGACGTAGGCGAAGGGTCCAACGGCGGCCCCCTCCTCTATACGGGCCCCCTCCTCAACGAAGGCGGCCGGGCTCACGCCCTCAAAGGGATGGGGTGGCTCAAAGTGAGAGAGGAGGCGGGCCAAAGCCTCCCTGTAGTCCCCTACCCTGATGAAGGCCCTGTACCTGACCGGGGGCTCCTTCACCCCTATTACTACACCCACGTCCTCCGATATGGGGGACTTGCCGTCCCATACGGTAAGGTCTTTAGGGCCCGCCTCTTTGGACTCGGCTATTCCATCGGGCGCGAACTCCCCGTCTCCTACCAGCTCTCCCCCAACCACCTCCGCTATCTCCGAGGCCTTCGGCAGACGCACTACCACCCCCTCTCCTTGATGACCTCGTCCATGGTGGCTAAGAGGTCGGCGAGGTCCCCTTCGGTCAGGTCCCCCATGTGGCCTATGCGGAAGGTCTTCTCCTTAAGAGGGCCGTACCCGTTGGCTATGGCGTACCCCCGTCTCCCCAGCTCCTCTATGAGCTCGGCCACGGGTATCCCGCGGGTGTTCTTAACGCAGGTTATGGTACGGGACCAGTACCCCCTCTCCGGGAACATGTCAAACCTCTCAAGGGCCCACCTCTGGGTCATCTCGGCCATCCTCCGGTGTCTCTCGTACCGGTTCTCCATACCCTCGGCGAGGATACGGTCCAGCTGGTAATCAAGGGCGTACATGAGGGATACGTTAGGGGTGAACGGAGTCTGGCGCTTCTTGTTGTAGTAGTCCAGCATCCTCTCAAAGTTGAAGTACATACCACGGTTCTCAATCCCTTTAGACCTCTCCATCGCCCGGGGGCTGACGTAGGCCACTGCTATACCGGGTGGGAGGCCGAAGGCCTTCTGAACGCTCGCCGCTACGGCATCCACACCCCATCCCTCCAGCTCAAGGGGTACCCCCAGCATGCCGCTGACAGCGTCCACCAGAACCAAGGTGTCGGGCGATACACCCCGGACCGCTTCGGCTATCTCTTTAAGGGGGTTGGTCAGTCCCGTTGAGGACTCGTTATGCACCACCATCAGGGCGTCGTACTCTCCCCTCTTCAGCTCTTCTGCCACCACGTCCGGGCGGACGGCCTTACCCCACTCAAACTCCAGAGCCTTTACCTCTTTACCGTTCAGGTGCGCAGCCTCAACCCACCTCTTTGAGAAGGAGCCGTTCACCGGTATGAGAACCCTCTTCCTGACGAAGTTCCTTATGAAGCCCTCCAGCACCCCCGTCCCCGAAGACGTGAAGACGAAGGCGTAATACTCCGTGTTGAAGAGCCTCTTGAGCTTCTCTACGACACCTTCGTAGAGCTGGGAGAACTCCTTACTCCTGTGTCCTATGAGCGGGCGCGCCTGTTGTTTTAAAACCTCATCCAACACCTCAACCGGCCCCGGCAGGAACAGCTTTTTATGCATAATCCGAAGATTATACGTGGGAAGGCCTCCACGTGGTGGAGCGTAGGCGTACAGAGTTTTAGGAAAACGCACCCGCAATCTCACCGGCTTAAAATCCCAACCATGAAGACCCTCATACTCGGCTCCAACTCCGCCATAGCCCGGGCGGTGGCGGAGATCTTAGCGCAAAGGGGGGACACTCTCTATCTGGCGAGCAGGAATTACGAGGAGACGGAGCGTTTTGCCTCACATCTTAAGATAAAGTACGGGGTAAAAGCCTACGCGGACCGCTTTGATGCGACGGATTACGACTCCCACGGCCCCTTCGTGGGGCGTGTCCTTGAGAGGATGGGGGAGATAGACCGGGTCCTCATAGCCTTCGGGTACCTGGGGGATCAGGAGAGAGCCGTGAGGGACTTCAACGAAGCCCGTAAGATAGTTGAGATAAACTACTTGGGAGCGGTCTCCATCCTGACGCACATCGTGCCGTACATGGAGGAAAGGGGTAAGGGCGTAATAGCCGCCATATCCTCCGTCGCCGGGGACAGGGGTAGGGGAAGCAACTTCCCTTACGGGAGTGCCAAGGGGGGTTTGAGCATATACTTAAGCGGACTACGAAATCGGCTCTTTCGGAAGGGAATACGGGTAATTACTATTAAGCCGGGCTTCGTGGATACCCCCATGACCGCCCACCTCAACCTGCCGAAACGGTTGGTCTCTAAGCCGGAGAGGGTCGCCCGGGACATCGTCAGGGCCATGGAGAGGGGAGGGGACGTCGTCTATACCCCGTGGTACTGGGGTGTGATAATGGGGATCATCAGGGCCATACCCGAGCCCATCTTTAAGAGGTTGAACCTCCGCTAAGGCTCAACCGTTGAGTACTCCGGGGTCCATACCGATAGAAGGTGAAGGAAGGGGGACGGTAGGTACCTGCGGTATCCCTCCTCGGTGTCCCTTATGGCCTCGTACATCCTTTTGAACCTCCGGTGGGTTATTGCGCCGTCTCTGTAGAGCTCTCTTAGGGCGTAGTATCCGAGTCTCAGCACCAGAATCCCCCCGTTATCAAGGGCCTCAAGGAGGGAGTGGGTGGCCACCTTGCTGCCCAGAGCGTACTCCTTCCACGTCTTTATTACCGTACGGTAATCCCTGACCTTTGAGAGTATCCGGAGGGCTACCCCCGGGCTGTGGCCAGAGGCTTCGTACAGGATGGGGTCCTCCTTCCCCACCACCTTCACGAAGTCGGAATAGGGCAGGGGAGATAGCCGTACCTTAAGGGCACGAGACCTGATGGTGGGTAGTACCCTGTGGGGGTTGGATACGATGAGGAGGAAGAGGGTGCGTCTCCATCCCTCCTCAAGGAGCTTCAGCATGGAGTTCTGGGCTTCAACCGTGGCGTTCTCCACGTTCATTATAACCACTACCCTCCTGTCAAGGGCTACCGGGGGCTTCACCACCTCTCCCTTAACGGAGCGTATTCGGTTTATCCCTATGGTCGCCCGGGTGTCGTAGAAGTCGTCGGGTCTCGGCTTACCCGGTACCGGAGGGACAGGGGAGAGGAATACGAGGTCCTGACAGGTCAGGCTCCTGACCTTCTGACCTAACCCCTTCCCCTCCGCTAAGAGCTCAACGAACTCGTAAGCGAGGGTCGCCTTGCCCACCCCCTCGGGTCCCACGAGCATGAGGGTGGGGAGGTTCCCGTAATCCGACAACCTACCCAGTACCCTCTTGGCGACTTCCTGACCTACGGTTCTATCAAACCTCATCTGCGGGATAGAGTTTCCTTTAACCTCTTTATTCTGTCAATCCTGTAGGGGTCTCCTCCGTACTCCACCGTGAGCCAGTAGGATACGAAGTCCCCGAACCACACCAGATACAGCATCTGCTCCACCCTGCTCTCCCCCTTCGCCACGACGCTGTAAGACCCCAGGACGTAGTCCCTTAGAACGTCCTCAACTATCTCCATGCGCAGTCTGACCCTCGGGTGGTCGTAGTCCGTCTTCAGGAAGAGGAGCCACGCTCTGGTGTCTAAGAACTCCGGATGGTCAAACCCCTCTATCTCGTTGTGGTTGTGCTCGGGGAAGGGCATAACGTGGGCGAAGGCGTTGGAGTTCTCGTTTATCTGGTTCTTCCACCTGACGGCGACGGAGTGAATGTGGGCATCGGAGTATATCATGGGGATCCTGCGGTATATGTGGCTGGCTACCTCGTACGTCGGGGAATCTCCCCCTCCCAGCTCCTCCCCGTACCTGGGGAGCGATTCAACCGCCTTGAGAAACTCTCCGTAGGCCTCGTCCGACACCATCCCCATCTCCTTGGCCCCGAATACCAGAGCCTTCAGAAGGTACCCGAAGGCCTCCCTCGGCTGGTACCCCTCGGGGACGAACAGAACCGGCACCCCGTCCGCTTTGGCCATCTCCCCTAACTTCCCTCCCGTAGTTATCACGAAACCGGTCATCCCCCTATCCACGGCCTGTCTGTAGGCGGAGAGGGTCTCCTCCGTATTCCCGGAGTAGCTCACGGCGATGAAGGTATCTCCCTCACCGTAGAAGGCGGGAAGGTCGTAATGCCTCACCGTCCTGACGTCCAACCCCGTCCAGTCGGCGAAGAAGTCTCCGGCAGCGGCCGATCCTCCCATCCCCATTACGACTATTTTACCCCCACGGTACTCGTGAAGTCGCCCCGAGACCTCCGGGGTGTATCTGAGCATCTCCGGGAACTTCCTTATGTTCTCTATCATGGAGGGGATTTTACACCGGAGGAGCGGTGCGCAGTCTCTCCACGTAGTCCCTCATACAGGTCAGGAAGGAGGGGGGAGCGTACCTGTAGCGCGAGGACAGGAGGACGGAGACCCGGGGCCTTATCCCCATGGATGTTCCGGGGTCGTACCTGACTATCTCCGACGGGGAGTTGAGGTCGTCCGCCAGAAGTACGGCGGCCTGAAAGGGGGTTATGGGTGTCCTCCCCGTTATATGGTATATCCCTCCGGGGACGTCTCCCTCTATCATCTCAAATATTACCCTCGCTAAGAAGGGGGCGTAGGTCGGGGAGGATACCTGACGGTCGTGGGCGTGAATCCTCTCACCCCTGAGGAGCATGGCCGGTAGCCTGCTGAAGAAGTTCCTGCCCCCGGGCCCGAATAACCATGAGGTCCTTATAACTATAGCGTCCGGATTCTCCTCAAGTACGTACCTCTCCCCGAGGAGCTTGCTCTTACCGTATACGCCAAGGGGTTGGGGGTGGTCGTCCTCGTAGTAAAAGCCCACCCTACCGTCAAAGACGTAGTCGGTGGATACGTGGACCAGCCTAACCCCCATATCCCTGCTCACCCTGGCCAGCACTTTGGGAAAGTCGGCGTTTACCAGGGTAGCCTCCACCCTGTTCCTCTCCGCGCCGTCTACGTCCGTATAGGCTGCAGCGTTTATAACGAACTTCAGGTCCCTTAAGAACCCGCGCAGGTACCTCTCCGCATCCCTCAGGCGTCTGAGGTCAAAGTCCCTCCGGGAGTGGAACTTGAGGATCGGGAGGAGCTCCTTCAGGGCCCTACCCAGAGTACCCGTAGAACCTATGAGACCTATCACGGGAGGTTATTTTACCTCCGGATGCCGCAGTGTATCGGAACGGAGGCATCGCCTCTATAATGGCGGTCGTGCCTTATTTAAACGTAAGAAGCGCACAGTATTACTACGAGGAGAGAGGAGAGGGGGAGCGTACAGTGGTGTTCTCCCACGGCTTTTTGCTGGATTCCGGGCTCTTCCGCTATCAGATGGAGGAGTTCTCCGGAGAGTACCGGTGCGTAGCCTTTGACTGGAGGGGACAGGGACGGAGCGAGGCCGTACCGTGTGGGTACGGTATAGAGGACCTGTACAGGGACGCCGTGGACCTACTTAAGGCCTTCGGATGTAGAGAGAATCCGTGCGTGTGGGTTGGGGTGTCCATGGGGGGATTCGTGGGGATGAGACTGGCGGCCAGAAACCCCGACCTGGTTAGGGGGGTGGTCCTGGCCGAGACCGGAGCCACTAAGGAGAAGCTCACGAAGAAACTCGTGTGGTCTCTGATGGCCATGGCCTTCAGGGTGGTCGGCCCCTCGGCGGTATCCAACGGTATAAAGCGAGCCCTCTTCTCCCCCCACTCTATGGACAAACCCTTCGTAAAGGAGTACGAAAGGAAGTGGATGGAGTGGTCCCGGGACAGGAGGAGGAGGGATGCCCTGATCCACACGGCGTGGGCCATATTCAACCGTCCGGACTTCACCCGGGAGCTGGGGAGGATAAAGGTTCCCACCCTGATAGTCGTGGGAGAGGAGGACAGGGCGAGGCCGTACGAGGAGGCACTGCAGATGCACCGGGCGATAGAGGGTAGTAGGTTGGTGGTGATACCTGAGGCGGGGCACAGCTCCCCTATAGAAAATCCGGAGGAGTTCAACCGCCATCTAAGGGAGTTCCTAAAGGAGGTCTTCGGTGAAGTTAGGTAGGGTAAGGTTCAAAGACGGGGTGTCGGTCGCCGTAATGAAGGGGGAGGGGTGGGTACCCGTGGAGATCTTAGGCTTGGGTCAGTACTCCGACGACCTCCTCGCTCTTCTACGGGACTGGGAGGGGGTTAAAGAGAGGGTTGAGAGGGGGTTAAAGGACGTTGAGCCTATAAAGGGCCGCCCCCTTATCCCTTTCCGCCCCCTATCCTTCAGGGACTTTATGCTCTGGGAGAGGCACTACGTTCAGGCCAAACTCGGCCTGATAAGGACCTTTCGCCCTTTCCTATACCGTCTTCTGTCCCTTCCGGGTGCGGACAGGATCCTTAGACCTCCCCGGATGTTCTACGAAAGGCCCGTCTATTACGTCGGGAACCACCTGCAGTTCTACACCGACGGGGACGTTATTCCCTATCCCTCCTACACCCGCTACCTTGACTACGAGCTGGAGCTGGGTCTGGTGATGGTGCGGGGGGGCAGGAACCCATCACCGGAGGAGGCGGAGGGTATGATAGGGGGATTCGTACTCCTCAACGACTTCACCGCGCGGGACATGCAGGTAGAGGAGTTCTACGGTAGTCCCTTCGGGCCCGTGGTGAAGGCCAAGAACTTCGCTACGTCCATCTCCACCTTCGTGATACCGGCGTCGGAGATTCTCACCGAATTTGAAAGTCTGACCGTCAGGGTGTATATAAACGGCGAGAAGGTGTCCGAATCCACGACGAGGGGAGCGCAACATCACCCCCGGGATATGGTGGCCTACGCCGGTCTTGAGGAGACGCTCTACCCGGGGGAGCTTATGGGGACCGGGACCGTACCGGGGTCCTGCGGGGTTGAGATAGGAAGGTACCTCAAAAGGGGAGACGTAATAACCCTTGAGCTGGTAGGGTACGGTACCCTAACCAACAGGATAGGTGGGTAGGATGGAGCTCGGGATAGGTATATACGACTCCCACATCCTACTTCGGCATCCCCCTTCCCTCGCCCCCCATCTGAAGTTGGTTAAAGAGATCTCGTCGTACTACCCGTGCGAGTGCGCGCGCACCGTGTGCGTCTCCCCGTCCCACAGGAACGAGTTCCTCCCCACCAACGGGGTAATACACGTCAGGCCGGAGAATCCCTTAAAGGTGGCCTCCTTCTTCGGTCGGGCCTTGAGGAACTATTACGGCCCCAACACCAAGCGGTTCGCCCTCTTCCACGCCAGCGCCGTATCGGACGGTGGGGGTGGAACGGTGTTCTTGGGGTACCACGCGTGGGGAAAGAGTACGGTACTGAGGGGTTTCGTGCGTTCCGGGTACCGCTACCTGTCCGACGACATGGCCTCCGTTGGCATCGGGGACGGTCTCCTCTACCCTACGCTACCGGTTGACCCCTCCATCCCCTCGCTCTCCCCCTCACCTCCGGTTCCGCTCAAACGGGTGTTCATAGTCCGGTACCTCCCCGAGGGCGACACCCTCATAGAGAGGATGGACTGGTACGAGGCCTACCTGTTCGCCATGGAGAACCTCCTGAATCCCGGGGCCATCTCCGATACCGCCCTATCAACCTTAATCGGGGTTTTCTCCTCGGCCGAAACTTACCGGGCCCTTTACAGGGACTGGAGGGACGTCCTTAACTTCGTGCGGGGTTCAATCTGAACCTTCAAGGTCCCGACGGGTGAACTTTTCCACCGTGTAGTACTTCACCACGGTACGGGGGTCGTTATAGACCGAGGGATGGAGGCCGGCCTTGTAGGACAGCTCGGTCAGGAAGGTAAGGGGATCCGGTATCTTCTCCCAGACCTGGGGCAGGAAGGTTGCCCTCCCGTTCGGATGTTCCAGTATCAGGCCCATGTCCGGTCGCAACTTACGTACAAGGTCTTCAACATCCTCGTAGGGTAAAACCTCAGGCTCGGAAAGTACGCTTACCTCAACCTCCGTATGGGGCCACTCCTCAGGGGTCAGAGGGGGAAAGCGGGGGTCCCGGAAGGCGGCGGCTAAGGCGTTGTAATGCACGTCAAGTATCAGGGGGCGGTAGGCCTCAACGCTACCTATACACCCCCTAAGCCGTCCGTTCTTCGTTAGGGTGACGAAGCTCGCCCCGTACTCCAGCAGACTCGGGGGTATCCCTTCCAGCGGAGGAGGTGTAAAGTCCCCTCTAAAGGCCCGCGATATGGCGGAGTGGGCGACGTCCAGCAGGATCCTCTTCTCCCCTTTACTCAGGGGCATAACGAATTGTAAAGCCGTACGGCACGGATAAGGCCCGTTTCAGGCGGATTTCATCCTCTTTTTCCTTAGCACCCCAAGTAGATCCTCCAGCGGAAGGACGTTTATAACGTCCCCCTTTTCCAGCCACCCCCTTCGGGCCGTACCGACGGCCAACCTCATCTGCCAGAGCTGACCTATCTGGTGGGTGTCCGTACCCAGTGTTATCTTCACACCGTTCTCCTTCGCCAATCGGGCGTTGACGTCGTTGAGGTCAAGCCTCTCGTAGTAGCCGTTTATCTCAAGGAAGGTGCCCGTCTCCTTCGCCTTTCTCACGACCTCCTCCATATCCACCCTGTACCCCTCCCGTTTACCTATCAGTCTTCCCGTGGGATGGGCTATCGCATGGACGAACGGGTTCTCCATAGCCTTCAGGATCCGTTCCGTGACGTCCTCGTCCCTTCTCCAGGAGTGGACGGCGGCTATTACGAAGTCCAGCTCGGCCAACACCTCGTCCGGGTAGTCAAGGGAACCGTCGGACAGTATATCCACCTCCGTGCCTTTCAGTAGCCGGATACCCTTCAGCGAGGCGTTTATGCGGTCTATCTCCCTGTTCTTATACCTCAAGGTGTCTATGTCCAGACCACCGGCGTACTTCACGCTCTGGGAGTGGTCGCATACGGCCACGTACTCGTATCCCATCTTCAGGCCTGCCAGAGCTATCTCCTCCAGGGTGGCCGTACCGTCAGAATATCGGCTATGGACGTGAAGGTCCCCCTTTATGTCCGTGTAATCCACGAGGTCCGGAAGCCTGCCCTCCATGGCCGCCTCTATCTCCCCCTTGTCCTCCCGTATCTCCGGGGGTATCCAGAGCATCCCCACCGCCCCGTATACCTCCTCTTCGGTTTCACCGGCGACCTTTTCGTTGCCCTTAAAAACTCCGTACTCTGATATCTTCAGTCCCCTGGCCCTCGCTATCGTCCGCAGGTGTATGTTGTGCTGTTTGCTTCCCGTGAAGTACTGGAGGGCGGCGCCGTAGGACTCCGGCGGTATAACCCGCAGGTCCACCTGATACCTTCCGAATACGGCGGATCCTTTGGTGTCTCCCGCGGCTAAGACCTGAACCACCTCCGGCAGGCTCACGAACCTCTCTATTATCTCGCGACCATTTAGGGGGTCTGCCGAGACGAGTACGTCTATATCCCCAACGGTCTCCTTCATGCGACGGAAGGACCCTGCCGGGTGTATCTCCAGAACTTCCGGGATCCCCTTGAGCTCCTCTACTACGTGCTGGACTATGGGGTAGGCGAGGCCGAGGGGTATACGACCGGCCATCCTTTCGTGGAGCATTAAGGCCCTCTTTATGTTATCCACCTTCTTTGGGCCGAATCCGGGAAGCCTCGCCAGAGAGCCGTCCTCTAAGACTCTGCGGAAGTCCTCCTTAGTGCGAACTCCCAGCTTTTCGTAGGCCACCTTCAACGTCCTCGGGCCTATACCGGGAATCGTGAGGAGGTCTATGAGGTCCTTGGGTACCCGTGCCATCACCTCGTCGTACTTACTCATCCTGCCCGTCTCAAGGTACTCGGCTATCTTCTTTGCTATCCTCTCTCCCACTCCGGGGAGGTCCTTGAGTCCCTCAAGCCCCCGCCTTCTGTACAGGTCCTCTATGTCCTCGGGGTAACCCTCTATCACACGGGCGGCTTTTCGGTAGGCCCTGACCTTGTAGGGGATCTCCCCTAAGAACTCAAGGGCATCCGCCAGCCGATCCAGTATCTCCGCTACCTCTTCGTTCTTTCTCACTCTGAATTTTACCGCTGGAACGCCCCCCGCATGGGGCCTAACGGATACCGTAGCTGATAACCGGCATCCCCTCTTTACGATGTGGGAATATTACGGTGCGGAGGTACCATTTCGGACGTAAAGCTGACGGAAGCGGCACCTCTCCCGCCCAATCCCGTACCCACCATCGGCACGATTCCATTACGGCCGTGGAGCAGATAACGACGATACACGATTTTAAAAAGTGGCGATCGTGATTTAAAATAATTTCACAATTTTCCCATTTCAGCCCTATAATGGGGCGCTCATGATGGTACTTTTAGCATTTATAGGTTTAGAGGGTTCGGATGCCATCCCGTCGGTAAAGGGAGGCTCCAGGGTTGAACCTGTCGCGTCCGTACGTACGGATGGTAGCACGGACCTTAAACTCCCGAGCGGAGGTCCAGACGGCTACGGATATATCTACCTATCTACACAGGACGGAGATACCGGGGTCACTTTCAACTACGTTGATATAACTTCTACCGGAGTTTTCATGGATGCCGATGACGACTGGTGCTCGGGGGCTGACAGCTCTACGTTGTTTTACCTCGGATTTCCCTTTCCCTTTTACGACCAGAGTATAGACTCGGTCTCCGTATGCTCCAACGGAGGGGTACTGTTAGAGGGTACCGGGAACATACTCTCCTTTACAAACGACTCCCTCCCTTACCCCAGAGATAGCATAGGTGCGGTGTTCGTGATGTGGGACGACCTTGACCCGTCGGCCTACAGTACGGGTGGAATGTACTTCCAGTCCTTCCCCTCCTGTCCCGACGGTTATAGCGGTGCGTGTGCCGTGGTACAGTACTACAACGTACCGGTAAGGGGTATGTACTCCATCCCCATGAACTTTGAGGTCGTTTTCTACGACAACGGCAACATAAAGCTCCAGTACAACTCACGCATTTACTACGATAACGCTACGATAGGAATACAGGACTCAACCGCCGCCACCGGGGTTAATCCCGACTGGTACCTCCAGTACGTTTATGACGCCATCCCCTCGGGCCACGTCCCAGACAGCGGTACGGCCATCCTGTTCGTGCGTCCCGTAGGTACCGGGGTATCCGAGGCACCGTACGGAACCGAATCTCTGAGTATCGTGGGCAGGACCGTATATGCCCGGGAGGGGGTAGTTTATGATGCCTCCGGCCGTACGGTCGCCACTTTCAGCGGATCTTACACGTTCCGATACTCCGGTGTGTTCTTCGTACGCTCTAAGGGGAGGATTTACCGCGTGATCGTAAGATAATCGGTACAGGCGACCAATAGGGGGGTTATAGTGTTTTACCGGATACTGCCAACTCTTCAAGATTCACGCCGTCCGAAGGTGGAGGTACCACTCTGGGTATAAAATCAGCATAAGTGATACCGTCTCAATACGCCCGATGTACGGGACGGGTTTAGATGCTGCGTTCAGTACAACACCAATTAAACGGACGGAGTTCTCCCTGCGACCTCCCCCAAGACGAAGGCCTCCTTAAACCTCCTGAGCACCGCCCCTACCCTCCGCTCTGGCACCACGAAAACGAAACCCACGCCCATGTTGAAGACCCTGCGGGCCTCGTCCTCCGGTACCTCACCAACCTGCAGGAGGAACCTCATAAACCGTGGTGTGGGCACCGCATCCCAGCGGACGCTGGCGTCGTAGCCGGAGAGGGCCCTCGGAAGGTTCTCGGGTATTCCCCCTCCCGTTATGTGGGCTCCGGCCTTCGCTCCGTACTTCAGGAACATCTCCCTGCCTACCCGATAGTAAAGCCGCGTGGGTCTAAGGAGCAAAGCCCCGAGAGGTTTCCTGCTCCCCGTTTCCCTGTAGGTCTTAAGGAGGTCCAGTCCCCTCTCTTCAACTATACGCCTTATCAGGGAGTAGCCGTTGGAGTGGAACCCCGAGGATGGGAAGGCGATCAGGACGTCGCCCGGCTTCACCCTCCTCCTCCTCTTGAGCATGGGAACGCCCACGCCGAACCCCGCCACGTCAAACGTACCTTTGGGCAGCATACCCGGTAGCTCCGCCGTCTCTCCTCCCACGAGTCTGGCCCCCACCCTACGTGTGGCCCTGATAATCCCCTCCAGGACGATCCGGGCCACTTCCGGTTCCAGATTACCGGTGGCGAAGTAGTCAAGGAAGTAGAGCGTACGCCCTCCATCGGCTAAGATGTCGTTGGATACCATGGCCACCAGGTCCTGTCCCAGAGCGAGGAGAACCCCTCCATCCCCGGTTAAACGGTAGTACTTAAGGGCGAGGAGGATTTTAGTTCCTATACCGTCGGTTGATAGGAGAAGGGTATCTCCCCCCAGCTTCACGCGGGCGGAGAAGGAGCCGACCTCCCCCTTTAGACGCCCCTTTAACCATCCTACCAAGGCACTGGCTTTACCCAGAGAGACGCCGGCGTCCGTGTACCTCATAGCATTCCCACTATTTCAATCGGAGATACTTCTTCACCCAGACGCACGGTGAAGGGCTCTTCGGTATCAAAGTACAGGTGCTTTCCGCCCTCGTCCTCAAACATTACGGAGACCCCTCTCTCCATAGCCTTACCGATGACGTAGGGTAGGAGGAAAGGGAGGACGTCGTCCGATCCTTCGTCCAGCATGAGGATGTCCCTCTGGTCGGTGTGCTTAAGCAGGTGATGGAAGTGTCCGTTGGCTAAGAGCACGATCCTCGGTGCCCTCGGACTCTCCCTGTTGACGTGGTAAAACTCGTATATCAATCCTACGCTTATCAGCTGATCCATAAAGGCCCTGAAGGTCTCAAACCTGACTCCTATGGACTCCGCAGCCTCACGGAACTTTATCCTCCCTCCGGCGTTTCCGACCAGATAGGACAGGACCTTACGGAACATCTCCTTCTCCCTGACGTCGTAGTACTCGTGGACGATGGCGTACATCTTAAGGATGCTCTCGTACATGCGCTCGTCGGGTGGGAATCCCACCACGTACTTCCAGAAGTAGGATTTTACCTTTCGCATAAACGTACGTCCGTATCCGGATAGGATCTCCTTCGCCCTGGCCACGTCCCCACTCCAGAAGGCCTCACGCACCTCACCCGTGGATGGGGAGTCGGGGTAGTACGGGAGTATTACCCTGTGTTTTCCCCTGGGTCTCACCCCGTATATGAGCAGGGTCGTGTAGCTCTCGTCAAGGAACTCCCGCAGGACGGTTTCCTCCACCCACTGGGCGGCGTTTATTATGAGGAGGTGCCTCTCGCTGGCCACGTGGAGGCGGCTCAGATAGAAGTCAAGGGCGTTCTCAAACTCCGAGATGGGGATCTCAACCCGCGAGAGGTCTATAAGAAAGGCGGAGTACTGACCCCACCTCTTCGTCCAACCGTAAGCCATCCCCTTCAGGTCCCTCACGGATATTCCTCCCGGCGGTACCCAGAACCTGTACGTACCCGGTAGATCAGAGAAGGGTAGGAGCCTCTCCGGTAGCGGCACCTCCTTCCCCAGCCACCAGGGGTTATCCGCGAACAGAAGGTCTGTTAGCATAACGTTCTACGTAGTACTTTATCGTGGCCCTGAGCCCGGCGTCCAGAGACGTCCTGGGCGACCACCCCAGAGCCTTTATCTTATCCCACCTCAGGGAGTACCTCCGATCGTGGCCCGGCCTGTCCTTTACGAAGGTTATGAGGTCCTCTGACTTTCCAATCATCCTCAGGATTTTTTTGACGAGGGCGAGGTTTTCCATCTCGTCGGGGCTGGCCATGTGGTAAATGTCGGGAAAGTTCCCCCTCTCAAACACGTCCATTATACCGATGGCAACGTCTTCGGCGTAAATCCATACGCGCCTCTGCCTTCCGTCCCCGTAGACCGGAATGGGAGCACCCCGCAGGGCGTTCAGGATGATCTTCGGTACGAACTTCTCGGAGTGTTGGCGTGGGCCGTAGGCGTTGGTGGGCCTGAGGATAGTTATGGGGATACCGTAGGTGTTTATGTAGCTCTGGGCGAAGTGTTCCTGCGAGGATTTCGCCGCAGCGTACGGATTCCGTGGCATCAGCGGGGCGTCCTCCCCCACCGCACCCTCCATCACCTCCCCTAAGACCTCGTCGGTGGATATTAGGAGGAACCTACCGTCCCTTCCCTTTGCCCTGCGGAAGGCATCCACGGTACTGTAGAACCCAAGGATTTCGGCCCTTACGAAGTCCCATGCGTCCTCAATGGACCTATCCACGTGGGTTTCCGCGGCTAAGTGTATTACTCCCTCAACGTGGGGCATGACCGCCTTCATGAGCGGGTAATCCTCAACCGAGGCGAGTATAACGAGAACGTCCAGATCCGAGGATAGGAAGTCCAGTATCTCCTTCTCGGGATCCCCTGCCACCCCTAAGCTGGAAACGTCGGGGGGATCCCCAAGGGGTTCGGGAGAACCAGAGCCAAAACGGACGAGAGTCCAGAAGTGTCTCCTGAACGGCACCACGAACCGTACCTTAAGGCTGGAGAGGTTATCCGGGTTGGCGGCGTAGGTCAGAGCATCCACCACCACGACCTTGTACCCGCGCCGCACGGCCTCCTCCACCGTCCAGCTACCCAAGAACCCCAACCCCCCCGTTATCAGAATGGGCCCCTTTACCTTCAACTGTCCCCCTCCTTTAGCACAGGCCGAAGATTATACCGTTGAACTTCAGACAGGCGATGCATTACCTGACCTTAAGGGTCGCTAAGGCGAGGAGGGAGAACAGGAGGGACATTATCCAGAAACGAACGACTATCTTGTTCTCGTGCCAGCCTAACTTCTCAAAGTGATGGTGTAGGGGGGCCATAAGGAAGAGTCTCTTACCACCCGTCATACGGAAGTACCATATCTGGAGGGCTACGGAGAGGGTCTCTAAGACCAGAACCCCGCCGGCTACGGCCAGTAAGAGCTCCTGTTTCGTCAGTATGGCGAGGGAGGCGAGGGCACCTCCGATGGCCTGGGATCCTGTATCTCCCATAAATACCTCGGCCGGATGGGTGTTGTACCAGAGGAAGGCTACGAGGGCCCCGGCCAACGAGGACGCGAAGACGACCAGCTGCCCGGCATCTCTGATGTAGAGGACGTTCAGGTACGTGGCAAACTTGACGTTCCCCTCAACGTACGCTATGATGCCGAATATGACTAAGGGGAAGAGCACGACCCCCGTGGCCAGACCGTCCAGACCGTCCGTCAGATTCACCCCGTTGGCCGTGCCGGAGAGCACCAGGGCGACGAACAGGACGTATAACCACCCCATGTATATGAAGTAGTTCTTCAGGAAGAGTATCTGCGTAGTGAAGGCCTTATCTCCGAAGATGTGCAGGGATACGAACGCGAACACGAATCCTAAGCCGATCTGGAAGACGAGTTTGACCCTCTTGGACAACCCTCCCTTTTTCTCCACCCTCCGAAGTTTTGAGAGGTCGTCTATCAGTCCCATCCCCCCCATAACCGCCGTGGTGAAGACGGCCGTCAGTACGGCGGGAACCGGAGAGGCCATAAGCAGGGTGACCACCAGGGCCACGGATACGAAGATGATCCCTCCGGAGGAGGGTGTGCCCTCTTTCTTCTTGTGTCTCTCGGGTACGTCTTCGGATATACGCTCGTACAGGCTGGAGCCGAACCTCCTTATGTACCATCGCAGGAGGAAGTAGGTAAGTACGAAGGAGAGAACGAAGGCGATGGCGGAGCGGAAGGTCAGATAGGAGAAGAGGTTGAAGACGATGTTCAGGTGCCGCAGGCTCTGGAGCAGGTCGGCTAACACCTTAGATGTCCAGGTTCTTTACGAACCGCGCGTTCTGCTCTATGAACTCCCTTCGGCGCTCAACCACCTTTCCCATCAGGACGGAGAAGAGGTGGTCGGCCTCAACGGCGTCCTCCACGGTGACCCTCTTAAGGGTACGGGTTTCGGGGTTCATGGTGGTCTCCCAGAGCTGCTCGGGGTTCATCTCACCCAACCCCTTGTACCGCTGTATGGTCAGGTTATCTCCCCACTCCCGCTTTACGGCCTCTAACTCCTCGTCGGAATAGACGTACCTGACCTGCTTCCCTTTCTGCACCCTGTAGAGGGGTGGCATGGCTATGTAGATGTACCCCTTCTCCACTAAGGGTTTCATGAATCGCCAGAACAGGGTCAGGAGAAGGGTACGGATGTGGGCCCCATCTACGTCGGCGTCGCTCATTATTATGATCTTGCCGTATCGGGACTTGGAGGGGTCGCACTCGTCCTTTATTCCGCACCCTATGGCACTTATGATGGCCCTGACCTCCGCGTTGGACAGGACCTTCACCGTCTCGGCCTTCTCAACGTTCCTTATCTTACCCCTTATGGGGAGTATGGCCTGCGTTCTGCGGTCCCTCGCCTGCTTGGCGGATCCCCCGGCAGAATCGCCCTCCACGATGAACAGCTCGGCCTCACTCGGGTCTCTGGTTATGCAGTCGGCCAGCTTGCCGGGGAGGGTGTCGGACTCAAGGAAGCTCTTGCGCTTCACCAGCTCCCGGGCCTTCCGGGCTGCAGCCCTTGACTTGGCGGCCAGTATGGCCTTCTGTATTATGGACTGCGCCGCCTTGGGGTTCTCGTCCAGGAACCTCCTCAGCTCTCTGGCCACAACGCTCTCAACGAAGGTCCGCGCGGCGGCGGTTCCGAGCTTAGTCTTGGTCTGGCCTTCAAACTGGGGCTCGGGAAGTTTAACGTGGATTATGGCCGTGATCCCCTCCCTGACGTCCTCACCGGACAGGCTCTTCCCCTTCAGCTCCCGGAGCATGTTGTGGGATTGAGCGTACTCGTTTATGGTCTTGGTCAGAGCGGCCCTGAGTCCGGTGACGTGGGTGCCACCCTCCGTAGTTTGGATGGTATTGACGAAGGATAGTATCCTCTCGTCGTCCGTATCCGTGTAATGGAGGGCGACCTCTAACTCGTAGTCCCCCTCCCGCTTCTTCACGTAAAAGGGTGGGGAGAAGAGAGGTTGGTTCCCCTCATCCACGTACAGCAGGAAATCCACGAGTCCCCCGCTTTCGTACACCTCCTCCTCACCCGTAGTCTCGTCCTTGAACCTGAACCTTACCCCGGAAACGAGATAGGCGAGCTCCCGGAGTCTCTGCTTTATGAAGTCCCTGTCCCACTCCTGATGTCCGAAGATCTCGGGGTCAGGTTTAAACCTCACCAGAGTACCCGTACCCTCCGCCTCTCCTATAGCCCGGAGGGGCTCCACGATCTCCCCTCTGCTGAACTTCGCCCTCCAGGTCCTCCCGTCCCTCTTGACCACGACCTCTGTCCATTCGGAGAGGGCGTTCACTACGGACGCCCCCACACCGTGGAGCCCTCCAGAAACCTGATAGGCCTTTCTGTCAAACTTGCCTCCGGCGTGCAATACCGTAAAGACCACCTCAACCCCGCTTATACCCAGCTCCGGATGGGGATCCGTGGGTATTCCGCGCCCGTCGTCCTCAACGGATACGGAACCATCGGTGTGTAGGGTGACGGTTATGTTCTTGGAATAACCCGCAAGGGCCTCGTCAACGGCGTTGTCAAGTATCTCAAGGAGCAGGTGGTGGAATCCTCTGCGTCCCGTGTCGCCAATGTACATGGCGGGGCGACGCCTCACCCCTTCAAGGCCCTTCAGTACGCGGATCGCCTCCGCTCTGTAATCGTTCCTCGCGTCGGACATAAGTGGCAATTATACCGTGGAAGTTCCCATAAAATTAACTTACGGGGGACCTTGGGGGCTAACCCCAAACACCGCGCGAAGGTACCCGTACTCGGATTTAAGGGTAGCCCACCCTTAAGCGGCCCTTGATAGCCTATCTAAGTTGGGGTAGACCTGCAGGGCCTCAAACCACTCAAATAGCTTCTCCACCCTGCTGTGTTCGTCCTCCGGTATCTGTATGGGCCTCCCCCTGCCGTCAAATATCAGGCCTACTATTCCTCCCTCAACCTCGGCTACGAGCTTCTTGCCCCTGCCTTCGCCAACGTCTACGCCTCTTACGGGTTCAAGATATACCTTGGCCTTTACGCCGAGGGGCAGGTCAATGCGGTGTATCTTACCGAAGTGTAGGTCAAGGTGCTGGGTGTGGCCGTCGGGATACTCTATTTTGGCACGTAGAATTAGCTTCCCCTCCTTCGCCACCACTTTGGGGGCTATGGCCGTACCTAAGCGTATGAGACAGTCCCTGTCAAACACCTCCCACGCTGCCTTCTCGTCTATTGTGGATATGACGCCTAAGTGGGGCATCATAAAGATGCTGTCAACGGCCAGCTTGGTAACCCCCTCCGGCTGGAAGGCGTCTAACATCATCAGGGTGGATTGGACCCGGCGCGGAGCGTGGGACAGGACCCCTCCGGAGCCTATTATCAGGTCAAGGGCCATCATATCCACCAGAGTCTCCTCCTCCTCCCCTCCTATGGCTCTGGCTATATCGCCCCCCTTCTGGACGCCCTTCAGCTCCGTCGCGAACATCTTGTGCTGCTCAAGGGAGAGCCGCAGGGCCTCCCTCGCTATGGCCTGCTCAATTATCAGGCTCTCTATGGTCATGGGGATGGTGGTGGGGCGGATCATCTTGTTGCGGATGCGGTTCTTCAGGTCGGACTCCTTTATCTTGAAGGGTACCCACCTCAGGACGTTCTCTATTCCGGCCTCAACCATAACGTTGGAGATGGAGTAGCTCATCCCTAAGTTGGCGGATACGGTACGGTTGAAGACGAGCTCCCCCTCGGAGTTCCTGAATACGGAGAAGACGTCGGTTGTAGCACCGCCTATATCCACACCTAACACCTCTATCTGCTCCTTCCTCGCGACCCTCTCTATGAGCATCCCCACGGCTCCGGGGGTGGGTACTATGGGGGCATCCACCATCTTCATAAGTTTGGAGTACCCCGGGGCCTGCTGCATAACGTGCTCAAGGAAGAGGTCGTGGATCTTCTCACGGGCCGGATGTAGGTTCTCCGTGTCAAGGGTGGGTCGGATGTTATCCACGATGTAGAGGGCGACCTTATCCCCTAAAATCCTCTTTATCTCCTCGCGAGCCTGAGAGTTCCCCGCGTATATTACCGGCATCTTGTAGGTTGAGCCGAAGCGGGGCTTGGGGTCGGCTGCCGCTATGAGCTCCGCCAGCTCCACTACGTGTTTAACCGTCCCCCCTTCAACTCCGCCGGCTAACAGTATCATATCTGGGCGCAGCCTTCTTATCAGCTCAACCTTCTCGTAGGGCTTCCTGCCGTCATCTACGGATATTACCTCCATCACTATGGCCCCGGCACCCAGAGCGGCGCGGGCGGCCGACTCCGCCGTCATGTTCTTCACTACTCCCACCACCAGCATCTGAAGTCCTCCGCCGGCCGAAGAGGTGGATACGTATATGTTCGTCCCCTCCCTCTCCGTCGGCTCATCCATCTTAATGATGTTCCCTTCGTCGTCCAAAAGCCTTATACCGGTTATCTCCTCCAGCTCCCTGACGGCGTTCCTCACCCCTATGGTAACGTCCTCAAAGGGCTTCTCTACGGTCGTGGGCGCCTCACCTCTGGCGATTAGACGCCATCCTTCTTCCTTCCTCTCCACCATTATGGCCTTAGTGGTCGTACTACCGCAGTCCGTTGCTATGTACCTGTTCGGCATCGGGACGGTATTATACGGCTTGACATCTGCCAACACCGTTATACTAACGGGATGCGTACAGTTCTAAAGGGGATGCGGGCCGTCTTTGACGGCTACACCCTCCGGAACGGCCTTGACGTGGCCGTGGAGTTCGGTAAGGTGGTTGAGATAGGGGAGAATCTGAAGGGGGACGAGTACATCATCCTGGAAGGTAAGGTCCTATATCCCGCCATCGTGGATGCTCACACCCACCTCATATACGCCGGGGATAGGGTGTTTGAGCTGGGAATGAGGCTATCCGGGGCATCCTACCTTGACATTCTGAAGGAGGGGGGAGGGATCAGGTCCACGGTGAAGGCCACGGTGGAGGCGTCGGACGAGGAGCTGGTGTCCTTAACCCTATCAAGGATAGCCGAGCTGAAGCGCAGAGGTGTGGGGGTCGTGGAGATTAAAACGGGGTACGGGGTCTCTTACGAACAGGAGATACGCCTTCTCAAGCTGATAAACGAGGTGGCCATAAAGACGGACGTCGTAGTGATACCGACCCTGCTCTTTCACGTCCCACCCGAGGAGGGGAACGTAAAGGAGTACCTCAGGGAGTTCTTTGAGAGGTACGAAGAGTACGCCCATCTGTTGAAGTTCGTGGACGTGTTCGCCGATGAGGGGGCCTTCGGTCCGGAGGAGACGGAGATGATACTCTCCTTCTACCGGAGTAAGGGGGTACCCTGCAGGTTGCACGCCGACGAGTTCAAGCCCTTCGCCTCCAAGCTGGCCGTTAGGTACGGGTGCGTGTCGGCGGAGCATCTGATACATACGACGGAGGAGAACGTAAAGGTCCTATCGCTAAGCGGTACGATGGCGGTCCTGTGTCCAGTTACGGGTTTCTTCCTTAGGGAGGGGTTCGCCCCCTACGACCTCTTACGGGACTACGGGGTGAGGGTCGCCCTCTCTTCGGACCACAACCCGGGAACGGCACCGTTCCTCAACCCCTTCCTGACCATCACGCTGGCGGTATTCGGGTACGGTATCACCCCGGAGGAGGCCTTCGCCTTTCATACGTCCGCCGCCGCGGATTCCCTATCTCTGGGGAGTGTCGGGCGGATAGAACCGGGTGCCCGCGCCCTCATGTTCGTAATGGATTACACCCCCGACGAGATCGTATATTGGGGAAAGGTGGATACCACCGTGGAGTTCGTTGAGGTCTAAAAGTGCTGCCACCCTGAAGGGACTATCTCGTTCCCCCTCTCGTCGTATACACCCTCCGGCCCCAGCTCCACGTGCCCTATCCTGATGAAACCCATAGACTTTACCGTGTCCTCCCACTCCTTTCGTACGGTAAATAGCAGCTCGTACTCCTCGCCGCTTCCTAAGGCTATCTCAAGGGGGTCCCTGTTCAGGTTCTCAGCCACGTACCTTACGGAATCGTCCACGGGTATGGCCTCCGTATCCAGCACTATCTTAACTTCCGATGCCATAGCGAGCCGGTAGGCGTCCGTAGATAGGCCGTCGGAGACGTCAATGGCGGCCGTGACCTCAACCCCCTCCGCCCTCAACCTCTGGGCCTCCTCAATGCGGGGCGTGGGTTTGGCGAACTTCTCCCTCGCCCTGACGTACCACCACTCGTTTCCCTTGGGCGAGAGCTTCGCGGCCATAAAGAACGCCTTCACCCTGCCCACGTCCCCCGTGATGAAGAGAACGTCCCCGTCGTCGGCCCCACTCCTCAACCACTTGCCCTTACGGGATACCTCCCCCAGCACCACGAAGGTCAGGGCGAGGTCCCTGCCCCGGCTCACGTTCCCCCCCACCAGGGGTACGCAGAACCTGTCGCTAAGCGGTAGAAACCCTTCGTATATCTTCGTGAGCCTTTCCAGATAATCCCTCGGTGTCTGGACGTTGAGCAGGAAAGCTAAGGGTTCTCCTCCCATAGCGGCTATGTCCGATAGGGCCCCGGCTAACCCCCGGTACCCCACCTCCTCGGGTTTAAGCAGGTCAAAGTTGAAATGTACCCCTTCAACGGAGGTATCAACGCTTACGAGGAGGTCCTTACCGGGGTTCTGTTTTATAACGGAGCAGTCGTCCCCCACCCCCACCTTTACACGAGGGTGGGGGGCCCCAAAACGCTCCGTCAGTCGCCTTATTAGGTCGTCCTCACGCATCACTTCTTCTCTTTATTTCCACCCTCCTTCCTCTCATCTTTTTTATTGAAGGAGGCCTCTATCCTGTCCTCAAAGACCTTAATGTGGTACTTCTTCTTAAGGTAGTCCAGGGCCTTCTCGTACAGCTCCTTCTCCTTGTTGTAGGAGAGCTCCTGATGGATCATATCCGCCACCTCGTCCAGAGGTTTAACCCTCGGCTTCTTCTTCATCAGGACCCTGTACACGGCCCAGCGTCCGTCCTTGAGTCGGGTGACCCTCCACCTCTTCATAGGGGACCTCATGGCCCTCCTGTAGAAGTCGGGCTCGGAGGAGGCGCTCACGAACACGTACCCCACCATCGCCCTCTCGGACCTTATGTCCGTCATCTTCCGGGCGATGGAGTCGGGATTGACCTTCTTCCGGCGGATCTGGGATAGGAGCCTGTAGGCCGTCTTACGGTCCTTCACGACGATCCTCTGGACCTTTACCTTTCCCTCCTCCCTGTAGTTGTCTTTGTGGTCCTCGTAGTACTTCTGGACCTCTTCGTCGCTCACCTTCACCTTATCCTTCACCAGCTTCTTGTAGAGGGCCATGAGCATGGCGTCCTTGTAAGCCTGCCTCATACGGGAGTATATCGGGTAATGGAGGTAGTACCTGTGGAGCTCGGCGTCCGCCACCTCAAGTATCTCGGGCAGTACTGCGTTTTCAAGGAACTCCCGGGCTCCGGACGGCGTGGTGTAGAGGTTCTGGTACCTCCTTGGGAGCTTCATGATGCGGTTTATTAGATCCCTGTCCGTTATGACCTTCCCCAGCCTCTCAATGACGGCCACGGTATCGGGTAGCTCCTTCTCCAGCCGGTCAAAGGCTCCGACCTCCGGGCCCTCCTCACCTTCGGGCTCCATACTCTCCGCCTTTTTGCTGGTGTCCTTTTCGGCCTTTATGAAGATCTTTACACCGTAGAACTCCCTCAACCTCTCCCTGTCCTTCTGGTATAGCTCCCTCTCCTTCTTCCCCTCAACTGCGTTCTTAACTATGTTCTTGACCTCGTCGTAGCTCTTGTACCTTTCGGGCTTCTTGTCAAGTAGTTTGACGACCATCCAGAGCGTGTCCTCGTGATATACGAAGACGTCGCCCGTGTCGTGCTTGAAGGCCTCTTTAAAGAGTCCCTTGTACGCCTCGTAGGTGTCGTATATTACCCGCTTCCCACCCCTCTGGGCCTCGCGCTTAAACACGTTTATGGTGGTGTCCCTCGCTATGGAGTCTATCTTCGCTCCACCCTTCACGGCCTTCAGTATCTCGTAGGCCTTGGCGCTGTCCTTAACCCCTACCCTGACGATGTCTATGCGGGCGGGCTCCCTGTAGTCACTTTTGTGGGCGTTGTAGTAAGCCTTCAGCTCCTTTTCCGTGGCCTTAGCCTTGGCCTTTATGCCGTACTGGTAGTAGGCCTGACGGAGGGCGGACTTTCTCTCCACCTCCAGCTTCTCCCGTACCTCCTTCGTGGTGTCAAGGTGCATGGCCTCGGCCTCCTTGAGGGCCACCTGCTCTATGGCTATCCTCTCCACGAGGTTCTTACGTCCCTCGGGGTTGTCAAACCGGCTCCTCTGGAAGGGAGGGATCTTCTCCAGAGCCCACTCCAGCATCATGGAGCTGACGTACCCACCGTCGTATACGGCGAGGGTCTCCGGGAAGTTCCTGCGGAACATCTCCTCCACGGCCTCGGTGGCGTCCTCAAAGTAATGGCCATCGGGGAAGTTAACGGCGACGTACTCAAATACCTTTCCGGCCTCACGGTACCTCCCCATACTCTGGAGGATCAGTCCTTTGCGGTAGAGTACGTTCTCGGCCTTGGGAGACTTCTTATTCACCGTCTTCTCAACCTTCTCCACCTCCGAAAGGGCCCGCTTGTAGTCCCTCTTGCGGTAGAAGTAGAGGTCGGAGAGGAGGAGACCTCCCCAGTACCTGTCGGGAGAGGACTTAAACACCTTCTCCGCCGTAGTGTAGTCCCCTCTGAGCTCCGCGAAGAGCCCCGCCTGTAGGTTGGGATCCGAAATGTAAGCGTCCTCCGGGACGCGCTTGGCACACGAAGTAAATCCAGCGGCCAACATTAAAACCGCCAGAGCCGTAGTCCTTCTCATAGGCGACTATTATACGACCGAGGGAGACGGGACGTCATAGCCGGGAAGACGGCCTTAAAATAAAAAAGTGGGTAGGGTACTTCTAAGGATGGCTCTCTCGCGGGTAAAGGGAATGGGGGATGTGATGAGGATAATGGATGCCGTGGAGGGGAAGGTTAGGAGTGGAGGGCCCAGAGGTGTGGTAGAGGACGTCCTCCTCATAGCGGCGATGGTGAAAGAGAGCGTGAAAGGGAGGTACAGGATGAGCCGCAAAACCCTATTCACCCTCGCGGCCGCCCTCCTGTACTTCGTAGTTCCGACAGATGCTATAATGGACTTCCTTCCCTTTATCGGGTACGTAGATGATGCTGCCGTCTTAACGTACGTACTCAAGACCCTATCGGACGAGGTGGAGCGTTTTAAGACAACGTACGACCCCCACACCTACGGGGGGTAGCCCCAACGTCTCCGATTTCACCCGTATAATCCTTACCTCATCGGTCAGGATAAAAAGGAGGTAAGAGCATGAAGTTCAAGCTGCCGGATCTACCTTACGGGTACGACGCCCTTGAGCCTTACGTGGACGTGGCCACCATGTGGATACACTACAACAAGCACCACGGTGGCTACGTGAAGAAGCTGAACGCCGCTGTGGAGAAGCACCCCGAGCTTCAGGAGTGGAGCCTTGAAGACCTGTTGAGCAAGCTCCACGAGGTGCCTGAGGACATAAGGACGGCCGTAAGGAACAACGGTGGAGGCCACTACAACCACTCCCTCTTCTGGAGGGTCATGTCCCCCAACGGTGGTGGCAAGCCCAAGGGGGAGCTCCTGAAGGCCATAGAGGATACCTTCGGGAGATTTGAGGCCTTTAAGGAGGAGTTCAGTAAGGCCGCTTTGGGGAGGTTCGGCTCCGGATGGGCATGGCTCGTGGTGAAGGACGGGAAGCTCCTCATAGGCTCCACGGCCAATCAGGATAACCCCTTGATGCCAGAGGACATCTCCGGCTTCACCGGTACGCCCGTACTGGGTCTGGACGTTTGGGAGCACGCGTACTACCTAAGGTACCAGAACCGTCGCGGGGACTACGTCAAGAACTGGTGGAACGTGGTGAACTGGGAGGAGGTGGAGAGGCTTTACAAAGAGGCCATAGGCTAAGTTCAGGGTACGCCTGCGTTGAACCCCGCCCTCTGGCGGGGTTTTTTTATGTTCCGCATCTTTAGTACAGGTATTACCTACAGTACCACTTCCTCAGGTTTTGTACCCAAAGTGATACCCCCGGGGATACCCTATCGGTCCGTCGTGCAACCCCGCCGTAGGTTACATCATCGTGCCCTTTAGGGCTTCTCCGCACTCCGGTGGTAGGTCTTCGGGTAGCCTCTTCGCTATTTCGTATATCAGGTCAATTATCCTCTGCTTTCTACTTGAGGAGACCTGAAGTACCTCCTCTGTGGTTAGCTTGGTGGGGGATATGCCCGCCGCCATGTTGGTGACGACCGTTATTAGGGTGTAGCACATCTCCAGCTCCCTCGCGAGGAAGGCCTCGGGTACGGCCGTCATACCCACCAGATCCGCCCCTAAGATACGGAGAGCCCTTATCTCCGCCGCCGTCTCCAGCCTCGGTCCCTCCATGGCAGCGTAGGTACCCTTCGGTATCACCTTCAGACCGGCTTCGGATAGGACCTGAAAGGCCACCTCCCTACCCTGCGGATCAAAGGGCTCCGTTACGTCTATATGAACCACCTTCTTTTCCTTTAGGGCGTAATACACCCTGTCCTTGCCCCTGCCCGGATGTTCAAACTCCCCATCCGGCGTGAATCTCCCCTCGTAGTAGGAGATCTGGCCGCGGGTTCGGGTCAGGTCAAGGAGCTGATCCGGTATGACTATGTCCCCCACTTCAAGGTCCGGATTTACGGCACCCACGGCGGAGATGGCGAATATCCTATCCACCTCAAGGAGCCTGAAACCCCACAGATTGGCCCTATAGGGTATGCGATGGGGAGGTATATCGTGGTTCTTGCCATGGCGGGCTAAGAATACGAACTCAAACCCGTCCTTGCCAGCGATGACGTAGTCGGCGGAGGGCTCTCCCCACGGGGTCTTCAGTATGTGCCTCCGGTCAAGGATGTCGTACCCCTCTATGTTGTAGAAACCTGAACCGCCTATGATTCCTATACGCATAGGGGGGATTCTAACGTAGAAGGGCGTGGTACCTGTAAAGAAGGTGCATCGTTAGGACGCGCGTCCGTCCTTAAGGCTCTACTCTAAAATCCTCTCCATGGCCCTGATGCTTATCAAACGGGGATGTCCTAACTGCGGTGGTCCAGTATCCGACGACCGCCTTTCGCTGGGGCTACCCTGCCACAGATGCCTTCCAGAGCCCCCTAAAACCCCCGGGCTTCTAAGGATATGTTCGGATTTAAGGGAGACGAAGGGCCTCCATGCTTACTGTCGGGTGGAAAAGGAGATCAGGGGCTACGAGGAGGCCTTCAGAAGAGTCGTGGGAGACCCGTGGTCCCTGCAGAGAACGTGGATGAAGAGGGTCCTATTGGGACGCTCCTTTGCCATAGTGGCCCCGACGGGCGTAGGGAAGACCACCTTCGGCCTAATAACCGCCCTTTACCTTAAAGGGAAAGCCCTTCTGCTCTTCCCCACCCGCATCCTCGCCTCTCAGGCGGCCGACCGCCTTACGTCTATGGAAGGCGTCCTCAAAACTCAAAGGCGCATCCTGCTCTACGAGAGCAAGAAGAGAGTCAAGGAGGCTTTTCTCTCGGGTGAATGGGACGTGTTGATCGGGACCAACATGTTCTTCCACAGGAATCACGAGAGCCTCTTAGGGTTCTCGGGCGATCTGGCCTTCATATTCTTGGACGACATAGACTCCTTCCTCAAGAGAGGGAAGAACGTTGATAGGTTGTTCAGGCTTATGGGCTTTAAAGACCGGGAGATAGAGATGGCCCTCAAGAGGGAGAGGAGCGAAAGGGAAAACGAAATCCTTAAACGTATCAGGGAGAGGCCGAGGGGAACGGTTCTGGTGGTATCGTCGGCTACTTTGAGGCCGAAGGGCAACCGTGTCAGACTCTTCAGGGAGCTTCTGGGCTTTGACGTCCAGAAGGCCACCACCAGTCTGAGAAACGTGCTGGATACCTACTACGAGGTTGAATCCTACGAGAAGGCCCGAGAGGAGATGGTGGAGCTGATAAGGAGGTTGGGTAAAGGAGGGCTCCTATTCCTCCCATCGTACGCCGGAAGGGATGAGGTTCAGAAGGTGACGGAGGACCTCAGGAGAGGGGGCCTGAAGGTCGTATCCTATCTGGACGGAAGACCGCAGCAGATCTACGAAAAGATGAAGGGGGAGGATTTTGATGTGGCCGTAGGTCTGGCCCGTATAAACAACCCCCTCGTTCGCGGTCTGGACTTACCCCACATCGTGCGATATGCCATCTTTCTGGACGTACCCAAGTTTTTGCTACCGCTGGAGTTGGGTCTGCGTCCCTCCTCCCTGTACGCGACGGTGCTCGCCGTAGCCGACCTCTTGGAGGACGAAGGGGAGCGTTTGCAGGCCCGCCGGGCCATGTCCTACCTACGTCGGTATCTGACTATGCGGGAGGAGGATCTGGACAGGTACGCACGCGTAAAGGCGGAGGTGGAGAGGATCAGGGATTGGCTTCAAGGTATTCTGAAGGATCCCGGGTTCCTTGAGAAGGTTCAGCAGTCTCCGGATGTAGGTTTGGTGGAGCAGGAGGGGAACTTATATCTGGTGGTGGCGGATGCCAGCACTTACCTGCAGGCGTCGGGGAGGACCTCCCGACTGGTCGCCGGGGGTATGACTCTGGGTTTAAGCGTCCTCATGGTGTGGGACGGTAAGGCCTTCCGCAGCCTGCAGAAGCGCCTGCGTTTCTACTTCATGCAGCACGACGTGGAGTTCAAGAACTTCGGAGATATAGACCTACGTGAGGTCCTGCGCAGGATTGACGAGGATCGTCGTAGGGCCAGAGAGATATTGGAGGGTCGCATAAGGGCGGAGAGCAGGGACCTGTTTAGGAGCACCCTGGTGGTGGTTGAGTCGCCCAACAAGGCCCGCACCATAGCCTCTTTCTTCGGCAGACCACAGGTGCGCATCGTCGGAGAGGCCGTAGCCTACGAGATACCTGTCGGTCAGAGGGTCCTAACTGTACTGGCCTCTCTTGGCCACGTTCTGGATCTGGTAAGTGAGGGAGGTTTCTTCGGCGTCCTGACGGAGGATCACAAGTACGTAGGAATATACGACACAATCAAACGATGCAGGACGACCGGGGAGCAACACACCGACCACGATTACCTGCGGCGCCGCTGTGGAGAGAAGAACGTAGAGGACAAACTGGGCGTCCTTCGGGCCATAAGGGAGATAGGCTACGAGGTGGATGAGGTCTTCGTGGCTACGGATCCCGACGCCGAAGGGGAGAAGATAGCCTACGACCTTTTCCTAAACGTCCGTCCCTTTAACGCCCGGATAAAGCGGGCCGAGTTCCACGAAATAACGCCGAGGGCCTTCAAAGAGGCACTTGAGAACCCCCGCGACACGGACCTGAACCGGGTCAAGGCCCAGATGACCCGACGCATAGCCGACAGGTGGGTAGGTTTTACCTTCTCACGGATACTCTGGAAGGTGTTCAAGAACGAGCACCTATCGGCCGGGAGGGTTCAAACTCCCGTACTGGGCTGGGTAATAGAGCGCACGAAGGAGAGTCGCCGGAAGGCCTACGTGGTGGGTGTAGGGGTCGGGAACGTCACTTTAGAGAGACGGTACGACGACTGGAGACGGGCCCGAGAGGTTTTTAACGACCTACAGAATATAACCCCGAGCGACGTGAAGGTAATCCCCACGGGTGAGAGCGAATACCGACCGCTTCCCCCTTACACGACGGACACGGTCTTAGAGGACGCCAACGTGAGGTTGAGGATGGACGCCGGTGAGACTATGCACCTCCTTCAGGATCTCTTTGAAAAGGGGTTGATAACCTACCATCGCACGGACTCCACCCGGGTCTCCGACTTCGGCAAGTACTCGGTAGCCAAACCTTACATAAGCGAGAGCTTCGGTGAAGAGTACTTCTATCCGCGCAGCTGGGGGGAGGGAGGGGCTCACGAGTGCATCCGACCCACCCGGCCCCTTACGGCTAACACCCTCCGTTCAATGGTGGCGGCGGGTCTCCTTGAGATCCCCGAGAGGGCCCTTGAGCTGTACGACATTATTTTCAAACGCTTTATGGCATCCCAGATGAGGCCTGTCGTAGCTCTGGAGGGTAAGGTAACGGTAAAGACCTTAGAGGCAAAGGTGGTTCTGGAGGTGACCCAGAGGGGGTTTGACCTTATATGGCCCACGTTCGTACTCTTTAGCGGAAAGTCGGATATAGGTAAGCCCTTTATAAGGAAGGTGCCCAGAGTGAGACCGTTTACGGACGGAACCCTTATTCAGGAGATGAAGCGTCGGGGTTTGGGGAGACCCTCCACCTACGCCAAGATAGTAGAGACCCTGCTCAAGAGAGGGTACGTGGTCAGGAGTAAAGCGGGTTATCTGTACTCAACCCCTCTGGGGGAGAGGGTCTACAGGTTTCTGATGAGCCGATACGGTGAGTACCTGAGCGAGGACCTTACGAGGAGGATTGAGGAGGCTATGGACAGGATAGAGAGGGGGGAGGTGGATTGGAGGGATGTACTGAAGGAGATCTACGGTGTCAGAAAGGAGCTGTACGAAGATTAAGGCTCACCGTTGCGGGCATACCGTTTGTGTCCCTAACTAACGGATAACCCCCACCGAAGAGGAGGCGTCTACACGTCCCAGTACCTTCCTTCCCTCCTTATAAAGCGCCCTATTATCCCGAAGGGTATTCCACCGACGAAGCCCCCTATGTGGGCCCACCACGCCACCCCGCTCTCCACACCCGTAAGAGCGTAGAAGTACTGCATGGCTATCCAGAGACCTATATAGTAGTAGGCCGGGATCTCGTATATCCACCACCATATAACCGTGTATATCCGTGCTGTGGGGTACATTATCATGTAAGCCGCCAATATTCCGGATATGGCTCCCGAAGCTCCGACGAGGGGGGCTAAGGAGTGGGGATAGGCTACGGCGTGAAAGAAGGCACCGAGTATGGCGGACGTCAGGAACAGGGCGATATAACCCACCTTCCCGAGCCCGTCCTCAACGTTGTCCCCGAAGATGTACAGGTAGTACATGTTGCCGAAGATATGGAGGAGGTTGCCGTGCAGGAAGGCGTAGGTTATCATGTTAACCTCGTCCCCCCCCATCCAGAACCTCGCGGGGACGAAACCCCATTTCTGTATCATGGCGGGGGTCTCTATGAGGAATATGAGCGTACTTACCACCACGATGAGCCACGTAAGATAGGGTACGCTACGGGAAGGTACGTCGTCCTTGATGGGAAACATGCGTCTATTCTACGGCTATTTCAATACTAAAATCCTCGTAAAGGCTTTGTTGGATCCGTTGTCGTTCCACGCATCCACCACCACCACGTATATCCCGTTGGCCAGATCCGGAAGGTCAAGAGGTACGCTGTTGAAACCGGCGCTCATGGACCCCAAATCGTAAGACCTTACGAGCCTGCCCGTAGGGGTGTATAGGCGGAGCTGTACGTCGGCGTCCTTGGTCAGCTTGAAGGTGAGGTAAAAGTTCCCACCTCTGTAAGGGTTGGGATAGGCCAGAAGGTCCTTAACCTTGAGGTCCTTTTCAACGAAGCCGAGGTCCCACGTGGAGTACCCCCTTATACCCAGGGCGCTCGTTATGGATACGGCCACGTTGTGGGTGCCGGGGTCGGAGGAGTAATCCACGGTGTAGGTCGCCTCCGCCGTCGTATCGTCCAGAATGTGGGCCTGAAGGACGTCTGCGGAGCTGTTGTCAAGGATTATCCTCGGAGGGGAGGCCTCCCTACCAGTTGTCCTTATATCAAAGCCCTCCCGGCTGTAGAACCTGAACTTAAGCGTAGCTTTCACGGGAAGACGGAAACCGCTCTGGAGCTCGTCCCCGGCGTAGAAACCCTTGACCTTAGGCTTTTCGGTACCTAAGACGGGATTGACCCGGGTTATGGGGTACATGCCGATGCGGGAGGTCCATCCGTTCCACCATATCAGAACGGCGTGTTCGGTGGGCTCTTTATAAACGGGGACGACAGCGTGCCCCTGACCTACGGAGACGTAGGTTGGCTTACTGAGGCGACCCCGAAGGGGTATCCAGAAGCGCACGGTGTCGGAAGGCGACGGTCCTTCAAATACGGTGGGCCTCATACGGTAGTAGCTGTACTCGTAAACGTTGCTGCCGCAGTAGAACACCACCGTATCCTCGTCCGGGAGGTCAAAGGCGGCGAACTTCCCTTCGCCACCCCCTAAGGCGGAGTTCTTTTTACCGCGCGTCAGGAATACGTCCTCGGTCAGGACCTTACCCGAGGAGTCCGGTAAAGCCAGCATAACGGCCGGATCCCCGAGTAGAACGTAGAATGGAAGGTTCTTACCAGCGATGGCCAGATAGCCGATAGGGGTCTTGCCGTGATCGTGGATGTACCTGTAGATGACCCGGGCGTAGGAGGAGTTGTCGTTGGCGTAAGATAGGGCCGTAGAGGAGAGTACGGCTATGGCACGGTCCCGCGTCAGGGCCAGCTCTTCACCCAGAACGTGCGGTGGATCCAGCCTGTCGTAGGCTCCCACCTTACAGGATAGGACGGTTATAAACGGGTGCTTACCGTCGGTCTTTATCTTGGGAACGTCCTCCATCGTGAGGAGCTTCTCGTGGGCCATGAGTAGAGGGTTCCCGTGGATGAAAAAGCTGACCATCAGGTACCCCCTGTTGAGGAAGCGGAGGAGGTCTCTCGTTGCCTCCGGTTTTGTGGGGCCTTCAAAGGGGTACTCCTGAAGCAGGAAGGGATTGACCACCATCCAATCCGGTATCTCCGGCATTATTCGGTAGAAGATGTCCAGGGTATGTACGGTCTCGCACAGCGTACTGCCGTACTGGTCGTCCGCCACTAACATCACCTTGAACCTCCACGCCCCATCGTAGCGCAGGGCCTCGTAATCGCGCACTTTATCAAGGTACTCCTGTAGCTCCTCCTCCGTACGTACGGGTATCCTGCCTATCCCGACGTTCCCGTACCGGTCCCCGTCAAAATCTACGTAGTAGTCGTCGGATGCACCCGAGGTCTCACGGTTTATGGATAGGCTGAGGTCCTTGTAGTAGAAGGGCGGCACCCCATCGGGGAAGTAGGAGGAGGTTAGGCCCCGGTAGTCGTAGGTGCCGTCTCCCACTAAGACCACGTATAGGGGTTGCTGTCCGGAGGATGCGACGTTCATCTGGTACAGGAAGTTCCGTATGGCCGTGGGATCGGGGTTGCCAAGGCCGAACTCGTCGTATATGTCCCTTAGGCTCACCCACGCTACGGTTCCGCTCCCCATCACCCACCTGCTCCCCTCAAGGCGGGGCATGTGGTTCTTCCGGTAGTTCAGGAACGGTGCGAACACTCCCCTGAACCTATCGGACCCTATGGCGACGTAATCAACCCTGAGGCCCCTCAACCCCTTCGGGCTGAACAGCTCAAGCGATACGGGTCTCCGGGTGAAGTTGGAGACGTATATCTTGGCCCAGCCGGAGGGACCGGAGCTGTCGTTTATTACAAGGTTCCCCCCGCTGTAGGTGTAGCCCTCCAGTATCCGGGGCGAGTATATGTCGCTCACGTCCCACACGAATACGGGGCGGTTTCCGTGGAGCGTCAGGGTGAAGCGTCCGGGATGCTTAACGAAGAAGGTTCCCGAGTTGGAGTACGTTCCTACGGAGTAATACAGTATCTCGTAGTAGTCCAGATAGACCGTCTGGGCGGATCCCACAGCCATAAGCGTGTATGCTATGTCGTTGGAGCCCCGTACGACCGTAGGTACGCAGGACATGGTACCGTACCGGGCGGATAGGAGGTGTACGGAGTCGCAGAAGTAGTCGTTCACGCTGAGGACGACCACGGCGGAGTCGGAGAACTCGTCCGTAGCCACGGCGCTCCTTAGAAGTACGGCCCCGTAATTCTCGTCTAAGTCCCGTAGGGTGAAGGTGTCGGGGAAGGTCCTGTCGGGGTCCGTAGCCAGCCTGATCATCTCCCGTCCGAGCCATACTCTCCCCTTCTTCCCCACGTTGTAGAGGTCCTCCTCCCTCCTGTATACGTTCAAAGGCCTGACGGGGTCTCCGGGGGAGAAGCGGGCCACCTCAATCCTCTTGCCGGGCTCCCCACCGAGTCCAAGGAAATACACCGAGGTGTCGGTGTACGGGTTCCGGAAGAACAGAACGGTCGTGTCCTTAACCCTGTACGAGGCCATAGGTTCCCCCCAGAAGAGGATCCTCCGTCCGGCCGTATCTACCCATATCCTGACCTCTCTACCCCACACGCCGGCCGAGTCCAATCTGGAGGGAAAGGTGTCTAACATGGCTATCATCTTGTAGGAGGATATGGGGTAAAGGGTGGGGTCCACCCCGAGGGAGCGGAGCATGTCGTAGGTTATCTCGTACACACCCGCTCTGGTGATCTTCAGCTTCACCCATACCTCTGCCTTGGAAAACGGATCCTCAAACGCCGGCGTTTTATATGCCGGTTTCCTTACCCACTCCGGATGGGGGTTCTCCATAGAGTAAAGCAGGGCGTGGGTCCTCTCGTTTATCCTTGCCGGAGGTTCCCCTCTGACCCCCGGGAAGAGGACCGAAACCCTGTCCGTATCTTTCACCGTAAAGAACAGGTACCTGACGCCCTCGGAAGTGACTTCCCTGTAGGTACAGGCACCGCACGACACCTCATAGCGCGCCCCATGGGGTATTTGAACCCTAAAGGTCACCACCTCACCCGGTAAAGGCTTGACTTCCTTAACGAAGGAAGCGAAGAGGAAGGCTATCATTCACCGTATTCTAAAGGTGGAATTCACAGCGATAGGAGGATGGCCCCCACTACGGCGAGTAGAGTACCGAGTACGTGCCTCATCTCCACCTTCTCTCCTAAGAGCAATACCCCCAACAGAAAGGTGATTACGGGGTAGGTGGCGGTGAGGGGGACCACTATTGAGACCTTACCCTTCTCCGTGGATAGTATGAAGAAGATGTAGCCGAGGGTACCCATAACGCCGGCTAAGACCCCGTAGAGGGCGTACTTACCCGAGAGGAGGTCCCTCCACCCCCCATGGACGGTCAGAGCGAAAGACAGGAGCAGGGCTGCCACGTTCCCTAAAACGTAAATCTGGTACCACCGGAGGTGATAGGAGGCCACCTTTACCAGAAATCCCCACGCTCCCCAGAAGAGGATCGTCAGAAGGGAGTACAGAAGCCACACGACCGCTTATTATAAGCTCAGGCCATCTACAACCGAAGGGGCGACGCACAATGGGGATGCCCACATCCACGAATCTTACCGTTTGTGGCCCGAAATTGCTGGAGATGTGCGCACTCTCCCGTACCAGTTCGCCGCCGTCTCCGGACCTTATACTAATGGGCGTGAAACTTTATAAACGTTCCACGTTGTACGCCCTCAACACCCCCTCAACCACCCTCTCCATCTCCATCCCCCTTGATCCCTTGACCACCACGACCTCTCCCCCCCATCTCTGGAGGTAGGCCACTACCTCGTCGTGGGAGGAGGCCACCCAGCCCGGGACCCCGCACCCTCCGGCCTCCTCTACGGTGAAACGGCTGAGATTTCCGTACCCCACGACCTCGGATATGCCGTACTTACACATCTTCCTGCCCGCCCACCGGTGCCAGTATTCGGACTCCTCACCTAACTCCAGCATATCCCCGAAGACGAAGAGCACCTTACGATCACCGTAAAGCATGGAGACGGAGCGGAGGACACCCTCAACGGATATGGGGTTGGAGTTATAGGCGTCGTTTATGATGAGCATCCCACCGACCCGTACCTTCTCCATACGCATGGGCTGGCCCTTGAACCCCCGGAGGATGTCGGCGACGTCCGGCAGGGGTACCCCAAAGAGCTTTGAAAAGGAGGCAACGGCCAGGGCGTTGTCGGCGAAGCCCACGTGAGGGTAAGGTATAAAGAACTCGTACCCCTCAAACGTGAAGGACACCCCCTCCTCCGACAACCGCAGGCCCTCTCCTCTGAACCGGGCCCCTTCGGAGAAGCCGTACCGGTAATGGGGTACGTCCGGGAAGTGGGGGGCGTCGTCCGGTACCAGCACGAAGCCGGAGGACCATTTCAGGGCGGAGTACTCCTCCTCAACCGCCCCGTGGGTGCTCCCCAGACCCTCCAGATGCTCCGGACCCAACTTGGTGTATATCACGTGGTCCGGCAGGGTGATGGAGGCCAACTCCTCTATCTCTCCCTTACGGTTCGTCCCGAGCTCCAGAACCCATACGTCTTCTTTGCCCGTGGTGTTCAGAACTGTCAGGGCCACTCCCATCAGGTTGTTGAAGCTCTTTATGGGTCCGGCTACGCTGTAGAAGCTTCGCAGAACCTGAAGGAGCATCTCCTTCGTCGTGGTCTTACCGACTGCACCCAAAACGGCCACCACCTGTCCGTTAAAGCTCTCCCTTCGGAAACGGACCATCTCCCTGAGGGCGCCGTAGGTGTCTTTAACCACCACACCGGCCTCCAGACCGGGCACGACCCTCTCAACTATGGCCCCGGAGGCCCCCTTGGAGAAGGCGTCCGAAACGAAAGTATGGCCGTCCATTCTGTTTCCCCTGACGGCGACGAACAGCTGTCCCGGCTTCACCTTGCGGCTGTCCGTAGCCACTCCCAGCACCTCCCTATCTTCCCCTATCAGCGTTCCCTTAGTTATGCGGGCGATGTCGGATAGTTTCAAACGCATTAAGTTATCATTTTAAAGCAGAACGGAAATCGCTAAAAAGTTCCCTTGCGCTTTCCCCATCTGCGCGAAAAACATCCGGCCAGGGCCTCTATCCTCTCCCTCATCGGGAGCCTCTCAACCCACCCTCTGGGTATAGAGGAGGCGGTGTAGTGTATTCCGGCCAGACCTCCTACGACGGCGGCGGTGGTATCCGTGTCCCCGCCCAGGGAGACGGCCTTGAGGACGGCCTCACGGAAGGACCTCGTCCGTAGCAGGACCCAGAACGCTGCCTCAACCGTATGCACCACGTACCCGCTGGAGACTATCTCCCCCTCGGGGAGTGAGGCTATCTCACCGCTCAACACCCGCCGGTAATGTATCGTCTCCGGGTGTCCTCTCCAGACGGCCTTCACCTTCGCTACGGCGGTTTCGTAGGCCTCCGGTATGGAGAGCCCTCCGTACAGGGCCATGCCCAAAAGTACGTAGAGGTGGCACCCCAGAATGCTGCGGGGGTGGGCGTGGGTTATGGAGGAGTAGGCCCTGACCACCTCAAGTACCCTACTGTCCCCCTCACCGTACAGGTAGAACACGAGGGGAAGCATACGCATTAAGGAGCCGTTCCCGTTATCCCTCTCCTCCCGTCCCCCGGCCTCCGATGGTGGTACCCCGGAGGCTATACGCTTGAGGGCGCGGGAGGTGGCACGCCCCACCCCTACGGCCTTACCGTGGGGAGTGCATTCCCCGGCGTGCAACCACGAGAGGAACCGTTTGGCCACGTCCTCCACGTCCTCCCCCCTCTCGCACAGGCTCTCCGCCGTACATATCACCATGGCCGTATCGTCGGACAGTACGGGGTCGGGAGGTAATCCCTCTACCGGATGGGTCCTCATCTCCTCACGACTCCTCCCCTCGTAGGGGAACCCTAAAGCGTCCCCTACGGCGTGTCCAAGGAAACCTCCCCTTACCCTCCCGGATGTTGTATCCCCTATCACGCCTTAAGGAGGTAGTACCCGTACGCCAGAGCCACCACCCAGAATATGATGTAAGCCAGTACTAAGTATATCATCGCAGCAGGACCTTAGGTATCTCCTCGGCATTCGGGGAGAAGAGGTCAAGGGTATCCACCAGCTTGCCGTCTTTGGAGTCGTATATGTATCCTACCAGTTCGTGAGAGACCGGGTTGCACCTCTGGAGTCTGTCCGCCGCCATGAGGATCCCCCACGCACCGTACTTCTCAACGGCCCTCCTCCCGTACCGTGAGCAGGTCATAGGGTGGGCGAAGTTGCACACGTCGGGCTGGATGTCGGAGAGGAACATCTGATAAATCCGGATAACGGCCCACGCCACTAACTTAGGAGGGTTGGAGGCCACCTCCGGAGGGAGCGAGAGGAGGGCCACCAACAGCATCAGTACTTCCTCTCTACCGGCTTCCAGTAGGTTATATTCACGGGGATGTAATCGTACCGGGGGCTGCCGTCTTCCCCTCTGAAGGCTAAGGTGTGCTTCAGCCACTTCTCGTCGTCCCTCTTGGGGAAGTCCCTGCGGAAGTGCCCACCGCGACTCTCCTCCCGCAGTAGGGCTCCCATGGCCACCACCTCGGCCAAGTCCAGAAGGAACTCCGTCTCTAAGGTGAAGATCAGGTCCGTGTTCCAGACGAGGCTCTTATCCTTCACCCCTACCTTCTTGAACCTTTCCTTCAGCTCCCTTATCTTGTCCAGAGCCTTCTCAAGGCCGTCCCGGGTGCGGAACACCCCCACGTTGAGGTCCATAGTGCGCTGGAGCTCTCTCCTTATCCTGTAGGGGCTCTCCTCCCCCTTCCTGTTGAGGATCCCCTCTATCCTCTTGAACTCCTTTTCCGCCTCCTGAAGGACCTCCTCCTCCTTGAAATTGTACTCGTTGGCGAGGGCGTACTGGGCGGCCAGCTCCCCGGTTATGCGGCCCCAGACCAGACACTCTGCCGTGGAGTTGGATCCCAGACGGTTGGCACCGTGGAGGGAAAGGCAGGCGGCCTCACCCGCTGTGAAGACGTTCTCCACCACCCTCTCACCGTCCCACATGACCTGACCGTCTATGTTGGCGTGAATACCACCCATTGAGTAGTGGGCCACCGGCCTGACGGGTATGGGCTCCTCTATGGGGTCTACGCCGGCGAACTTTATGGCCAGCTCCCTTATCAGGGGTAGCCTCTCCAGTATCTTGGCCCTACCCAAGTGGGTCAGGTCAAGGTGTACGTAGTCAAGGCCGTCGGGCCCCTTGAAACCTCTACCTTCCTCTATCTCCGTCATCTCCGCACGGGAGACGATGTCCCTCGGGGCCAGCTCCATCTTGCTGGGGGCGTACTTCTTCATGAACCTCTCCCCCGTGTTGTTCCGCAGGTAGCCCCCTTCCCCTCTGGCCCCCTCCGTCACGAGTATTCCCGAGGGTACGAGGCCCGTGGGGTGGAACTGGATGAACTCCATATCCTTTAATGGGATCCCCACCCTGTAGGCCATGGCCAGACCGTCCCCGGTAACGGAGTGGGAGTAGGTGGTGAAACCGTAAAGCCTTCCGGCCCCTCCGGTCGCTATTATGAGAACCTTACCCGTTATGAGAACGGCCTCGCCGTGCACCAGGTCTATGGCCGTAAGTCCGGCGAACTTTCCGTCCTTCATTATTATGTGGGTGGCGAAGACCTCGTCGTGCCGGTCGTAGTTGGAGAACTTCAGGAGGGTATCGTACAGAGTCTGCATCTCAAAGAAGCCCGTTTTGTCCTGTGCGAATACCGTACGGAAGAAGGAGTGTCCTCCGAAGGGGCGGGTGTTTATCTTGCCGTCGGGTTTTCTGGACCACGGTATCCCCCAGTGATCCAGTAGGAGGATCTCGTAGGGCATCATCTTAACGAAACGGAACACAACGTCCTGGTCGGCTAAGAAGTCGCTTCCCTTTATCGTGTCCCAGGCGTGAAGTTCAAAGGAATCCCCCTCCTCCGGCCTTAAAACGGCCGCCGTACCCCCCTCCGCGCACACGGAGTGGGCCCTCATGAGCTGTACCTTGGAGACTATCCCGACCTTAACCTTGTCTCCGAACTTACGTGCAATCTCGGTAGCCGCCCTCAAACCGGCCAACCCCGCGCCCAAGATGACGACGTCGTACCTATGGACCCTTGAAATTTTCATAGGCCTGTAATTCTACCCCCGCCGGCTGTACCGTGTGCCACCAACCGTAGAATTGGAACTTCATGCGTCGCCTACTCTTAGCTCTGGCACTGGGGGCGTTGGGAGCGGGGGCTTTCGGATGTGGTAAGGGCCTTAACTACGCCCACCGTTTTCCCTATGGAAAGGGGTACGTCTTGGTGAACCAGAACGGGGATACGGTCAAACTGGACGACCTCAAGGGTAAGGTGCTGGTCGTGGGGTACATCTACACCCACTGCCCGGACATCTGCCCCTTCATAACCAGCAACATGAAGAAGATCCAGAGGCTCGTAAACGCGGACCCCTCACTCAGGTCCAGGGTGCTTTTCGTAAGTATCTCCTTTGACCCCCGCAGGGATAAGCCGGAGGTACTGAAGGAGTACGCTACGCTCTACAGGGTTGACACGTCCAACTGGATCTTCCTGACGGGGGACCGGGACGTTATAGACTCCCTCATGAAGGACCTCGGGATAGTGGTTGAGGTCGGGCCGATGGACGTGGAGGTCAGGACGGACACGGTGGGCGGTAAGGTGGTCGTGGATACGGTCTATAGCTACGAGATAGTCCATACGGACAGGATACACGTGGTGGACCCCAACGGGAACATCGTAGATTACTACAAGGGGAGCGCGGCAGATCCCGAAAAGGTCCTGAAGGCGGTAAAGAGAGCAGCAGGGCGATAGGTCGTATAGACCCCTCTCCTGTGTTCATGCTTCCATCAGCTATACGGACGTTTTAACGGCCTACCTGAATTTTGGGTTCGGGTGTATCAGTTAGCCCAACAATGGTAGGATGGCCGAATTACGCTGCGTGGAACTTATCTCTGGTATGCGGCTGCCGTTATGTGGGTTCATATCACGAAGGGGAAGATATGGTTCAACACGGGTAGTTTAACTACCTGCAGATGGCCCCCTATCGCCCGTCTAACATTCCGGTACTATGAAGGTGTATTTAGCGATAGCTTCCCCCGTTGTCTTTGCGGGACTGGGGTACGCCTCTCCGATGTCCCTCAAGGTGTTCCGGAAGGCGGCTTTTGGGACGGTATGGCCGACACCGGACGGGGGGACAGTGCTCGCTGCGAGTTACGGGGTTCTGAAGGTGGATTCGGCGGGGAATATCGTCTGGCAGAAGGGCCTGAGCTTTGACCCGCAGAGTGTGGGGAGGTATCCGGGAGGGTACGTGGTGGCCGGGGGGTCGGGCCTTTACTCCTTCGCGGAGGATGGCTCCCTGCTGTGGAGCGCTTCCTACGACTTTCCGTCCTCGTACCTTTACGTATCCACCGAATCCGTTATCTGGATCGGTACGAAAATCCTGCTCCTGTACCGTATCTACGATACCGCCCTATCCTCCTACGTCCCCGCCCTCGTGTCTCTGGACACCATGGGAAACCTGCAGACGGCCAGAGTGTTCGGAGGTCTACGCCATCCGGGAGGCATCGTATGGCACACGGGGGGGTTGTACATGGTTGCCACCGACTCCCTCTCCAATCTGGTGGTGGTAAAGCTGGACACGTCGGGCAACGTTCAATGGGCAAAGCGCTACGGGGTTAGTGTGACTTTAGGGGTAAAGACTCACTCCATAGCCCCCCTCGGAAACGGGCTTGTGGTATCCGTCACGGGTTCCAGCTCCTTTCTCCTGCATCTTGACGGGAGCGGTTCGGTTCTCTGGGCGAAGATGATAAACGGAAACCTCAGGGCCATGACGACGGATAGTACAGGTATCTACGTGGCGGCGTATTACGTGGCCAAGCTTGATAGCACCGGGAGTCCGATATGGAGCAGGACCTACAACACCGACACATCCTACAACCACATATTCTTTGATGTAGGCGTTAGGGGGAACTACCTCTTTGCCTACGGTGATATTACGTCCTCCTATACGGACACGGCCTATCTGGTGAGGGTGAGCGCGGACAACGGCCTCCTCTCATGTACCCAACCTTATTCCCTGAGCGTATCTAACACCAGTATCACTTCGGATAGCATGGGTGTGGTCTCCAGTCCCCTGAGTCTGTCCCGCGATGTGGATCCGGTCGTATCCCCCTTATCCGCCGAGGTATTACCGGCGTGCGTCCCCGTATCCGTCTCCGAAAGGTCCTCTGGGGTGTGCAGAGGTGGGTTCGGCATATACGACCCGGCGGGCAGGAAGGTGAGAAACCCGAAAGGTATAAGGCTCATCAGAACACCGGAGGGTGTAAGGAGGGTCCTAAGGAGGTAGGACACTTTAAGGTGACCGGGTCTTGAGCCGTCCCGATAAACCGTAGGGGATGGGAGCGTGCCGTTTTCCATTTTTCCATTACCATTTCATTACAACCACGTCCGTCTCATGGCTTTCTTCCGGAGATCCCGTCAGGTGGTAGATATGCTCAAGCGTTTCTTCGTTAAAAGCTCCGTATATCCTCACCGTTTGACCGCAGATCATCTCATACCTCAAAGTGCCGGACGGAAGCAGGGTGGAGTAAATGGCCGGTGGGGGTGTATCCTCGCAGATTCCCTTCAAAAAGTGATATAGGGCGTACCATAGTCCGTCAGGTCTTCTTACCCATATTTCAAATTGGTAGCCGTATTCATCACCGTATGCCAATTCTAACATGAAGGTTCCATCGTCCAGCTGTTTGAGTTTCGCAACTTTTACGGCCTTTTCCGTGGCCTTCAGTAGGGTGTTCAGAGTATCCCGGGAAACGTTCATAAATGCACCGTATCTACTCCCGCCCACAGCCACCGTTCCAATTCTCACTTCCATCCCAAGAGCCATCTTACCCTTTTCCTCTACGGGTGTAGCGAAGAGGGAAACGATCACACGTTTTCCGCCCGTTTTACCTATGATGAAGGTGGATTTTGCTCCCGTATCGGGATCTATAAGGCGCGTGATTAGGGAATCTCTCACAGATGCCTTCACATCCCACTCTCTTACCACCGTCCTCCCACCAATCAAGCTCAGCACCCACACGTTAAATAACGTTCCCATGATGCTCAACGTTATTTAGTAGCCGTAAGTTTGCCGTGCCGGTAGGGAGAAAATGGGTACGGGGCCGTCCGTCCACGGTACCACTTCTGCAGGATTTATACCCAGAGTGGTACCCACGCTTATAGATACCCGGGCTTTCTACCCTTGAATCGTGAGTTGATGCGTTCTAAGGCTATAGCTTCCCCCTTTCACCCTCAACCTCCTTAAGGGTGAGCTCCACCACTCTCACGTTCTCCGGAGGAGCGAGAGGCTTGGAGAGCTTCACCACCACGAAGTGTTCGTACTCCTCCACGGAGGGTAAGCGTCCTTCCCGCACCATCTCCTCAACGTACTCCCGTGTGTTCTCAAACTTCTCAAGGATCCTATCCCACGTGGTATCCCTTCCCCATACGGCCCTGGCCTCAACGATACGCGCCACGGTCTTGCCACCGCGCGAATATACGAAGACGGCATCGGCCATCGCCCTCCCTCCGGGTAAGAGGTCCGGTTTAAGCGCTATCACGGTCTCCTTAGGGCGAACCTTTAGCACCATCCGGGTTTCGGTGTCGGAAACCTTGGCGTCAATGGCCTCCTTTATGCCTTTTAGGATGGTAGTTATCTCGTCCAGTCTGTTCAGCTTATCCAACTTGTCCAGCTTGTCCAGCTTATCTAACTTGTCCAACTTAGACATCATAGCTCTTAAGATGCTCAGGATTTCAGCCCCATCGCACCGCTCATTGTAAGGCCGCTCGTCGGAAACTTCTCTAAAGATAAAACTTCCTTACACAAAAAAGTGCTACTTCAAGTTATCCTTTGCAGTTTCCGTAGGTCCGAATATGCGCCCTTTACCCGCATGCTCCGTTTATGACCCTATCTCTACCCCCATTTTCGGCCGTATAATCCCTTCTTGTGAAGGTTGAGGTCGGTGATTTTATAAAGGTTTTGCTTGAGACTTTTCCCCCGGATCCCAGGGAGTTGGAGCCGAAGGACCCCATAGAGCTCATCGTAAAGTTCATATTGGCCGGTCAGAACGCCAGCGAGAAGGTCGTAAACGAGGCCTACAAGAACCTCCGCACCCGGTTCGGGTCGTGGGAGGAGGTCCTCAACGCTCCGGATTGGAAAGTGGCGGAGGCCATACGGGTGGCCGGCTACTCCAACAAGAAGACGAACTACATAAAGCGTTTCCTCCGTTTCGTCGCCGAGCATAACTGGGACCTATCGTGGATAAAGGACCTTGAACCCAAGGAGGCGATAGAGGTCCTCAAACAGATAAGGGGCATACCCTCCCGGAGCGTTCGCTATATTTTGGCCTTCAGCTTCGGTATGCCCGTCTTCCCCGTTGATACCCACATAAAGAGGGTGATCCGTCGCTTGGGTATCTTAGGCAACAACGCCACCGAGGAGATGATAAGCGAGTACTTTGAGAGCATAGAGGGAGTGCCCCATAAAGAGCTCTACTTAGCCCTGAAGGAGCACGCGAACAAGATATGTTCGGCCCGTAAGCCCAAGTGTCTCATGTGTCCTATATCGGACCTGTGCTACTCCGTCAGTCCCTCTGTGGAGTACCTGAAGGGCACCCGGCGTATTCGCCTCTGATCACCTGACTATAACCTTTCCGGTCTTCCGGCGGGTTTTTACGAAGTAGGCGCCGATGGGGAGATTTTTAGTACATCCCTTTCCGGAGAACAGGAGTCTTCCCGAGAGGTCGTATATCCGGGCCGACACCTCCGAACATATCCTCCTGCCCTTCAGGGTGTAATCCGGAAGCCCCTCTATGCCCACGTACTCCCTAACGTCCGTGGAGGGGAGCATGGGGATGGCGAGGTAGGAGGGGTACTGGGGGGAGTGGTATATACGGTTGTGGGCTACCAAGCGGAGGGTGTCGTCCCTCACGAAGGGGCCTCCGTTGTTGGGGTTGGCCTCAAACCTCGGGTAGCTGGCGGAGGAGATTATGGCCATGAGCCTGTGCCCCGGCAGAAAGGCCCACGCCGTACTCCAGACCTTCACCTCAACGGAGTCTATGCTCCCGGGGGTCAGGAGAACCTCCCGGTCAAAGCCGTACCGGTACCGGGCCTTGATTATGCCGTCGGCTACCAGCATGGCCGTACCGTCCGGATACACGTCGGCTATTCTGACGATAAAGTCCGTATCGTACCTGTCGCTCTCCACGTAGAGCTTGGCCTTTACGCTCCCTATGACCACCAGGGTGTCCGTTAAAGGTTCTGTCTGGAAGACTAAAACGTCGCTCCGGGTTAGGAGGGGTCTCTGGTCCTTCGGTCCGTCCCCACCGGGAAGGTCCATCTCGTTTCCACCGATGGAGGGGGTGGGGTCGTTGGGGTCGTAGGTGTAGGCCGAGAAGCTGTCCGGAGCCGCGGGGGGCAGGATGCTTATACTCCCGTCCCCGTGAAGGTACCAACGGCGGTAGCGTATCCCCCGTGGGGGGAAGGTGTCGGCCGTGGCCCACTCGTTCAGCCCCATTACGTAGAACTTGACAGGAGGCCAGTCCTCCACCCCGTTGCTCTCCCCCTTGAGCCAGTAGTCGTACCAGTCCGCTATCATATCAACCAACGTGGTGACGGGTAGGGAGGCGTTGGATGGGAAGGAGATGTCCCCCTGATCCGCCTGCCCGAAGGCGAGGTGGGTCCACGGTCCTATTATCAGCTTCTGGTTTCCGCGGGCTAAGGGGCCGCCCTGAAACTGGAGCCTGTTCCATATCTCAATCTGGCTCTCAAGGAAGAGGTCAAACCACCCTGCAAAGTGAAGCATGGGAATATTCACACCGGAGACCCTCCTGTTCAGGTTCAGGATGTACCACGAGCTGTCGTAGGAGGGATGGGAGGCGACCGTGTCTATCAGGAAGGGGGTACCGAGGCCCCCCAACCAGTTCTCCACCAGATTCTTCCTGAACTCCCCGCCCTGAAAGGCGGCGTAGTGGTACAGGTCCGCCGCACCTACGAGGGGAACGGCGCACTTGTAGGCCGGGTGATAGGTGCCGGCCAGCAGGTACTGGGTTATCCCCATGGCCGAGAACCACGCCCCGCACACCTTCCCGCTGGACCAGTCCTGCGAGATTATCCACTGAACGGCGTCGTACCCGTCCTGAAGTTCCCCCCACGCGTCCGTGCGGAACACCTGAGGGTCCCCCTCGCTACCCTGATAACCCCTGACGCTCTGTATCACCAGAGCGTAGCCTCTGACGTCGGTTATGTAAGGTATGAAGGCGTTTAAACCCACGGCCGTACGGTCGTAAGGGGTCCGCACCAGGATGGTGTGCAGCCTCCCCGTGTAAAGGGTCGGCTTATAGACGTCCGTGGCGAGCCTGACGCTGTCCCTCATCGGGACCATATAGAAATCGTGCGAGTAAGCAACGAGGAGCCACATCGCTGAATTTTAGAGGTGAAACTCCTCCTGTAGAATCCCATCCTTTGCCCATACAGGAAGTCAAGCTCTTGAAGGACAGGAACGTGGCTATACTGACCTTTTCGCAGGCAATATCGCAGCTGGGGGACCGTATAAACAACATGGCCATCTTAGGCCTATTGGGCCTCCACGCCACGGGTTCCACGGAGTACGGTTTCTTGGCCTTCTGGACGGTCATACCCGTAGCCGTCTTCGGCCCCATCGCTGGAGCGATAGCCGACCGTTTCAACCGGAAGTACCTTATGGCCTTCGCCGACATCATGCGGGGCCTCATAGTCCTTGCTATCCCCTTCCTGTTTAAGAGTACCGGAAGGATGGTCGTGGTATACGCCTCCGTTTTCGCCGTATTCACCTTCACCGTCCTGTTCAACTCCGCCAAGAACGGCGTGGTGGTACATGTGGCCCGGAGTAAGGACAGGATAGCCGTAATAAACGGACTGATGAGCTTCTGGGGGAGGATAGCCACGGGTCTGGGCATACTCTTAGGGGGCATAATATCGGATCAGCATCTGTGGAAGAGGTTCGGCTTTGAGGGTTGGGAGGTGGGCCTCACGGTGGATGCGACCACCTTCTTCGCGTCGGCCTTCCTCCTGATATTTTTAGCCGTATCCGGCGAGTACATAAAACCCCAGGGGAACGGGACGAGCCTACACTACGTCTCGGCCGTGAAGGAGGCCGTAAGGTTCGTCCGTAAGAGGAAGATACTTATGCACTCACTAATAGCCGCCGCCCTCATATCCTTCGTGGGTGGAGCGACGTACATCTTAGGTATCGTGAAGCTCCAGAAGATAGGGCACACCACTACCTCGCAGCTCGGGGTCGCGGGCGGCGTGTATGGGCTCGGCCTCTTCCTTGGATCCTATCTGGCCGGGAGGGTCCTGCCGTCAAAGGAGTACAGGAACCTGTGGAACAGCATATTCTTCTTAGCCCTATCCATGTTCGGTCTCGCCCTTACGACCAACGTCTGGATCCTCCTTCCCATCGCGGCTCTGGGTGGTGTATTTACCTCCATAGGCTTTATAGCCCTTGACTCTATCTTTCAGAAGTACTCAACCGCCGAGTACCTGGGCAGGGTTGTGATCCTCAAGGACATAGTGAATGCCTTAACCTTTACCTCAACGGTCCTCATCCTCGGAAGGTGGAACGACATCCTCGCCTCTCACGTTGGGTTCGCCAGAGCCCTTAACATCAACCTTACCGCCGTCGCCGTCGTCGTTCTGGTCGTACTTTTTATCAGGAGGTTCCTGCGCTGAAGGGGGGGAGCCGGGGGTGGATAGGTCTGCCTTTAGGGTGTCCCTGTACTCTTTGAGGCCGTAGAGGTAGGCGTCCACGAAGGCGTCGGCTACGGTGTATCCCCAAGCGGCTACGTTGAGTATGAGTGCCCCAAGGAAGGCGGAGGTGAGGTCGTGGGAGTAGGACCCGACCCTCCTCATCTGAAGGTACCTGTAAATGGTGTTGGCCGTGGCGCCCACGGTTATTAGTCCCAGGACTACACCTTTGGCGTAGGCCCCGTTGTACCACTGGCCCCATCCCGGCAGCACGGCGGACCTGACGGCCGCGGCCGTAGGGGACCTGAGGAAGGTATCCCTCCTTATCAGGGTATCTACGGTGTCCGCGGAGGAGGTATCGGCCGACAGGAGGGGAAAGAGGAGCATGCCAGCGGATTCTAAGGTCGGAGTCCCCGGTAAAATCTCCGAATGCTTGACGTGTATATTTACTTCTCCTACAAATACACTTCCCTCATCAGCAGGGGGATAGGACTGTACAGCTTCTACCATTGCGTTTTAGGATGGCCCGCATTTAGGTCGGTCCTTATCACCCTGAAACACATATTCAACGTCAAGGAGAACGAACACTTTAAAAATATCTTCTCCCACGCCGGGATAATGCTCAATCTGGACGGCACCGACTATATCGTTGAGTCGGACTACAAGCACGGTATAGTCATCAGAAGGAGCGACCTCCACTTCGTCAGGGGTATGCGGATCGTGAGGTTTCACTACAGGGTGAGCCTTCGGGAGTTCGTAGAGCGGTTCTTCCGAATAAAGGCGAGGGAGTTTGAGTGCAGGTGGAGGAGGAGGCACCCGTTGGGTTTCGTTGGGTACTACTGGAAGGACGTCCTCTCCTTCCTTTTCCCGTACGTGAGAGGCAGAGAGACAGCGCTGATATGCTCCGAGTTCGTGCATAAGATGTTCCCGGAGCTATTCAGGGAGATGGAGCACGGATGCAGCGTCGTAAGTCCCAACGAGCTCTACACCTATCTCCACGCCAGATTCGGACCTCCGGAGGAGATGGTCGTATAACCCGGGGTAAAACCTTACGGGTGGCGATGTCCCGGCGTAGAATTCGGTATGCTCCTTCTGGTAGTGCAGTCTCCTATATGGGAAGTCCGTATAGACGGTGGAGGGAACGACCTCTGCTACTCCATGGCCTTCTCCCTTAGCGGCAATCCGGTGGTAGCCGGAAACTACGGAGACGCCCTGTACGTCTCCGAGCTTGATTCCTACGACGGCTCCTTTCTCTGGCAGTACATCTTCGCCTTTCCCGGAAACGGTAGATCCAACGTTAAGAGCGTACTGCTTGACCCTTCGGACTCCACCTTCGTCTTGGGTGGTACCTCCTACCCCTATTCGGGGGACGATCAGGCCTGCGGCTTCGTCGCCAAGGTCCGGGACGGGAGTACGGTCTGGATGTACGTTGATTCGGCCGACGGTTGCAGCCGCAGGGAGGGGTTCTCCGGGGTGGTTATAGGGGGAGACGGGCACTACTACGCCTACGGTACGGACTACGAGACTTACAGCTCCAGCCTCTTTACCCCGAGCCGGCGCTTCGTCCTGAAGGTGGATAGGAGCACGGGATCCAAGGTGTGGAGGTACCAGCCGGGAGGGTACTCCTACACGGCCGCTGCCCCTCTCTCCGATGGCTCTATCGTCGCCGTGGGCTTCGGTGCGGACGCGGAGGCCCAGAGTGTTGGGATGGACGGCAGTGAAATCTGGAGCATAACACCTAACAACGGAAAGTTCTGGGCCGTGGCCGAAGCTCCGAACGGTCATCCGGTGGTGGCGGGGATAAAGGACGGGGACTTCTACGTCGCACAGCTCCAGAGGGAGACCGGAGGGGTCCGGTGGTACTACAGCAGGAACGGTGCAAACAACGATAACGATATTGCCCTCGCCCTCACCGGCGACGGCTACGGTCACATATACGCCGTGGGCTATCTGGACAACGGCATAAACGGGAGGGACGCCTACGTCGTGAAGCTGGACACCCTGGGCAACCTCCTGTGGGAGTTCTCCTACAACGGCCCTTTCAACTCGGACGACGTATTCCGTAAGGTGGTGTTGGCCCCAGACGGTGGGGTCGTGGCTGTGGGGTACTCCGTAGGAGCCGGCACGGGTAGGGACGTACTTATCGTTAAACTGGAGCCGGAGAGCGGAGACACCCTATGGACCTTCGTGTATGACTCCCCCTACTCCTTAGACGACGACGCCCGCGCCGTACTCTACGGCGATGCTGCCGTCTACGTGTGCGCCCTGTCCCAGTCCTCCCCTACGGACGCGGACATATTGGTACTCAAGGTGGGGGACCCGACCTCCGTAGCCGAAGCCCCCCGGAGGTCCCTGTCCGTCGTCCCTGTGGAGGGTGGCATTCTGATTGAGGGGGAGGGTCGCCTGACCGTTTACGATATAGACGGTCGTAAGGTGATGGATATCAAAGTATCCGGGAGGAGAAGGGTAAAACTCCGTAAGGGTCTGTGGTTCGTCAGGTTCGGAGGGCGGACGACCACGGTGCTAATCCCCTAACTCCTCCTCTAACATCTCCATTAATCTCCGTTTTCCCCGGAAGTTCTCCCTTATGTACTTTACGGTGCGCTCGTACTCGCGAGGCGATATTTCTCGCATAACCTTAAGAAGTTCAATGGCTCTGGGGTACAGCCTCCACCTCCTGCCGGAGGCTATCCGCATGACCTCCTCTTTCACCAAGGGTAATACTGGTTCCCCTATCCGTCCGGCGTTCTTGAGGATCAGATCAGTGAGGAAGTCCTCATCCACCTCCCCTTTCAGGCTAAACAGGTCCTTCGGAGAGCTCTCCGCTACGTATAGGGCGTACTCCTCCGGGGACAGGCTCTTAAGGATGCTCTTCAGCCGGGAAAAGGTCTCGTCGGATACTAAGTCCTTTAACGCTAAGAGTAGAGATGCCTTTGGCTTGTTGGATAGGAGTTTCAGAGAAATCTCCGGCTCTCCTCCGACCTGAAGGTAGAACAGGACGAGGGGTGGAAAGAGACCGAACCTGTCTATGCACTCCCTCGCCATCTCTCTGGCCTCCTCTTCGGGTAAGGGTGTGTTCAGGAGGTAGTCCATACAGGCTTCGGCGCTGGAGAAGGCCAACCGTTTCGGAGGTGTCTCCCCCGCAACCTTGATGAGGTCGTAAGGTACCCCCTCCTCGTAGGCCCTTCTCCTCTCCTCCTCCGTCAGTAAGTCCCCGAAGTTCAGGGGTAGGTCGCACTCGTACGAGGTGAGCATCTCGTGTATCCGTAGGAGGGTGCGCACCTTATCCTCCGCCCTCCTGACCACGCTCCTGAAGGCGAGGGAGAAGGTGTGAGGGCAGGGGACTTCGCTCTCCCACAGGACTTTCATAGCCCTCTTAAGGAATGCCAGAGATTCAAAGGGGTCGTATGTTGCCGGGACGAAAGGGAGAACTTCTATGAGAGGGAATACATCCCCCTTTTGGGCCTCAAGGAGAGCCCTCTGCGGCCCCCACGTCAGAGCGATCCTCACGTCATCGGGCAGGTAGTCCAACAGGACCTCAACCAGCTCCTCCTTGTGCAACCTCATCAGAACCTCTCTGACTCCCGGCCTTCCTTTCCTCTTGAGTAAGAGAAGGGAAGCGTATATATGCTTACATGGGGGGTCCGCTGGACAGGTACAGGTGCCGATAAGGGTGTCCTTATCGTAGGACACGGTTATGGAGTAGGAGGTGGCAAACTGACCGGAAGACCTGAAAAAGGCCAAGTTCTCCATTATGTCCGTCGGAATGACCTTCCCCGAGGAGAAGTAATCTTCCCCGCGACGTCTTACGGGGGAGGAGAAGGCCTTTTCTACCCTCTCCCAGTCCTTTTCAAGGACCTCCTTGAGACTCTTTCTACCCGGGACGTTGAGATGGAGCAACCCCATGGCTGTCCCCGTTATCTCAAAGATGCTCTAACTCCTCTCTGCGGAAAGACCTCGTACCCTACGGTGAGCCTTAAGGGGACCCGGGAAAACAGGAGGAGTTCAAAGTTGCCGTTGATTATGAGGTGGGGGACGTCCTCCTCGTAGTCCGAGAGTACCTCTCCACCGTAATGCAGGTACTCAAGCGTCAGGCTCGGGTAGGCCCGTGTCAGCGCCAGATGGGAGAAGAAGGCCCATGGGGATGGGGGTATCAGGCTCACGTACAGGTCGGGAAAACCGGGGGAGAAGATGTCCGGATAGAGCGAGAGGGAAACGTGGGCGAAAGTATCGGAGATAACGGTAAAACTGGGGTAGTTGTACAGGGGAACGTAAGACGGATAGGGGAGGGCGAACCCATCAAACCTGACGTTTAAGAGGAGCCACTTCCTGAAGGCCAGAACCCCGGACAGGCCGAATCCGGGGGCACCGTTGTAAGATACGTACCCCCTGAGGGCGAAACCGTCCGCTACGACCGTAGCCGTGGGCTTGTACGCGTAGGCTCGCGTTATGCTCCCCTCTACCCCCACTGCTAAGGTGCTCGTGTCCGAAAACCACCTGCCGGTCAGGAATAAGCCTATCCTCTCTTCGCCGTCTATGTGGTTGAAGGGTACCATAACCTCAGGCTCAAGGGTGATGTCGTACGACTTCAGCCGAAAGCGGGGATCGGTGGCGGTGCTCATCTGAAGGTTAAAGCCCAGAGTAGGGAAGAGGCCGTCGTAAGTGTAGGATAGGAAGAGGTCGTTGTGGAGGGAGGTGTCGGGGTTTATTATCTGGACGCCACTTATGTAGGTGAGGGTGTAGGAGTGTCTGTATAGGACGTCGCTTCCGAGGGTAAAAAAGCCGGCCAACATGGTTATAAGGGAGGTGTCCCACGACTCGTAAGCGAAGGCCAAAGGTTGCCAGAACTTGGGTAGCAGGTGGGGTATGGGGTTGTAGGGGCGGGAGGACGACAGGTCAAGGGGTGGCACCTTCGTATCCTTTCGGTAATCTCTGGGTAGTGAGAGGGCCTCGCTTCTGATCGGAAGCACGGCCACGTCAAGGCCCTTTCCCCTTAGTGCCAGCGCTATCAGGCTGTCGCCATGAGGCTGGGGGTAGAGGAGGGAGAGGGGGTTCCGCGCCAGCCTCCGGAACTCGCCATCCCTAAATAGAACCGGGGTGTAGTTCTCCGTAAAGAGTACCCCCTCCTTTCCGACGTAGGAGAGGAGGGACGGCTCCCTCGTTTGGGTAAGGAGATGTACGGAGTCCTCTCCCCAGGGGAGGTAGGCCACGTCCGTCCATCCGTGATGGTAGAGGGTGAAGTAGAGGGTATCTCCGTGGAACTTCAGGTCCGTGAAACCCTCCCACTCCTTTCCGCGCAGCAGCACCCCGCCGCCCAAAAGTACTATACTCTGCCTCGGCCCCTCCCTCCGCACGTAGGCTATGCCGTAGGGAGTAGAGACGGGAGAATGCGCCCTCTCTCCGCGGGTTAGCCTCTTCACCTCTCCGGTGCCGACGTTGAGGGAGTAGAGGTCGGAAAAGACGTAGAAGTTCTTCACCACCCGATACTGGGCGAAGAGTACCACGCTGTCTCCCATCCACGAGACGGAGCCCGTGGTCAGGGCCCGGACGGACCGAACGACCTCTCCGCTTTTGAGGTCCATCACCTTCAGAGACAGATACTCGTAGGTGTTGTCTTCCGTGTAGGCGAGGTACCTACCGGAGGGAGATAGGGAGAGGGTACCCTTACCGCTACCGTTCTCCGTCAGAAGCCTGTACCCCATCCTTTTGAGATTTATAGCCCTGAGCTTAAGGGCCGTTCTCCACCGGGCAAAATCCCCCATCTCCCGAAGGAGATAAGGACCGGGTATGCACCCGCAGGAACAGAAGGTTATAGGATCCTCAAAGTAGGAGGAATTCACCACCCTATCCACCACCTCCATCTCTCCCCTCCTGCGGGCTAAGAAGTCCAGATACATACCTCCCCACAGGTACCACCTGCCGAAGGGCCACTCATCCACGTACATGCTCATGAGGTCGGGTGTTAGTCTTCCACCGTCCCTGACGTAGGCCAACATCTGATCCGTGAAGTAGCGGTTGTTGAGCCTGCCGAACCCCCCCTTAGACTCGTAGTACGTCGCTATCCCCTCTATCTGCCATCCGGGGTCCAGCAGGTTGGGAAAGGCACACATGGCCGGGTTCCTTCCGAAGATGAAACGTGAGAGCTCCGGTAGAGGCAAAGTTCCCCATAGGGGGTGGGGTTTGTCAAGGTGGAAGGTATGAACCAGCTCGTGGGATAGTAGCTCCTCAATCCATCCTTCCATACTGCCGAAGTAAGGCTCTCCCACCGGGGGCTGTAGGTAAAGGGTAACTACGTTTTCGGGGAAGGGGGTTGAAAAGCCGTTGGAAAAATCGTAGGCGTCTATAAGGACGATATTGACCTTGCCCGGGGACCATCCGAAAGTACGGCTGTATGATGTGTAGAGACTCTCGGCAACATCCACCACTTTGGGGACCCACCTCTCTGTACCCTTATGGTAATGCACTAAGAAGTGTGGGCTCTCGTAGGTGCGAAATCTCAGCCCCGGGGGTAGCTTAACCTGAACGAGAGTCAGTAGGAGCATCGTGGGTATTTTATCGGAGATAACGGAAGGGTACGGAACGCCCTCTGCCGTTTCACTCCCGGACGTAGTGCTCGGCCCGATTACTGGGAGGACGGATCACGTTAGCCCTCCCGCCGGATACGTATTGGCGATGTTAAAGGCCAGCGGTAGAGGCGAGGTGGTCGTGTCCTACGCTCCCGTTGAGGTGAGTGTTCTAACGCTTCACCTGACGGCGCAGGGCCAGAATGGTCTGGTATATGAAGTAGCCAAAGAGCAGGTAAAAGACGAAGGAGACGAACTCAAAACCCTCTATGTTCTTAAGTTGCGATGCTACAAAGGAGGGTATAAGGGTACGCCCCATAGCGTTCATAACTCCTGACAGGCTGGCGAAGGCCTCGCCAAGGCTATCTGACAGGAAGACGTAGGGCCACCCTATCTTCCACAACGATAGGAGGAGCTCATAAACGAAGAGGGAGATAAGGAGACCGGAGGCGGGCCTGCTCCACGTAAGGCCAAAACCGGCCGTGTCTTCGTAGAGGTAATACACCAGAATTTTCTCGTATGCCGGGAGGATTTTACCACACTCTTTCCGAAAGAGCGCGCAAATGAGCCCAATGACGACGAAGGGTGTCGCTGTGAAGAGGATGGAGAAAAACGCATGACCTTTGAGTTTTAGCACGATAAGGAGCAGGTGCATCAGGTAGAGGGATAGAAAGACCAGCGCTCCAATCAAAATGGCCGAGAGATAGACCCCGACCTTAACACCGAACCGTTCTAAAGGTGCCCTCAGGCGCGGTGATAGGACGGACAGGAGCCCTTCTTCCAGCTCACGGCGGTGGGCCTGCAGCTCAACGGCGTAGAACCTGCGGGCGTCTATGTAGTTCTCCTGTCTGTCAAGGGCGAACTTTATCTGGCGGTATATGTCCCGCGCCGCACGAGGGTTATTTTTAAGCAGGGTGGGAGATACGCGTTCTGTACTCACCTTCCCCCACGAGACGTTGGTGAATTTGACGTTCTCAACGTTTACGTTCTCTATGTGTATCTCCTCGGCCTTAGAGAGGTCAAGGTCGTACACGTAGAAGTTCCTCTCGTCCAGTTTTGCTGTTATGTCGGAAAGGACAAAAGAAGGCTTACTATCCTCTCCTTTCTCAAACCTTACCTTTATCAGCTCCAGCCTGCCACCCGGTGCCGATACCGACTCTTTGAGCTCAACCCTCCCACTCAGAGCCTCCCCCTCCACCTTACCCGAAAACTCACCGCCGAGACCTGCCACCGCCCTCTCCATCCTGATACCCGAAAGGTCCAGCCTGCCTTTAAAGGTTGAGTCGTAGAACAG
>CAYYQD010000003.1:0-60124 GCA_964473735.1 uncultured bacterium | reverse complement strand
CCACGTTAGGGGGTGGCCACCATAGTAGTAGTACTCGTACCCTCGTAGAAAGTCCCTACCACGATGGACCAAAAAAATATCCGCAACGAAGAACGATAGCAAGAGGTAATTTTATCTCGGACTGTACCCGTTTTTCAAACTGTCCAGTTTAACGATACCTTTGGCTATCTTTTTGAACAGGGGGGCAGCGGCTGTACCACCGGTGCGCACCTTCTTCGGCTCGTCTATCAGGACGTATATAACGTACTTCGGATCTTCCGCCGGGAAGAACCCTATGAAGGAGGTCAGGGACTTAGCCATACTGTACCTTCGGGCCCGCCTGTCGTACTTCTGCGCCGTTCCAGTTTTACCCGCCACCTTTATGCCCCTTATCTTAGCCCACCTACCCGTACCGCTATCTACCACCCCCACCAACATCTCCTTCAACGTCCTGAAGGTCTCCTTACTCGCCACCGTCCTTATCGGGTAGTACCTGACGGGCCCCTGAACCAGCTTGGGGAAGATGAATCTGCCGTCGTTGGCTATGGTTATGTAGGCCCTCACCATCTGGATCGGATTCACGTATATCCCCTGCCCTATGGCCATGTTGGCTATCTTGACCTTCCTCCACGTCCTGTATCTGGATAACTTCTCCAGACGAACCGGATCCTCCGGCAATCCTATGTTTGCCGGCTCACCAAAACCGTAAAGCAGGGCCCTACGGTAGAGCCCGTTCTTTCTGATACTGTCCATCATGAGGGCCAGCTTAGAGGCGCAGGCGTTGGAGGATTTGACCAGGGCCCAGTACCACGTACTCTTATCCTTGAGGGGAGATAGATCCCTTATCTGCACCCCTTTGCCCAGAGAGAGGAGGCCGTCCGTTATGCCGCACGTGTCCTCTGGCCTTATCCCCCGCTCCAGACCCTCCGTATATACCACCACTTTGAAGTTTGACCCGGGCTCGTAGTTGAATATGTGGTTCCTCCGCAGGGAACCCACGGAGGAATAGACCAGTATGTCCCCGGTCTTAGCATCGGCCACGACCACCATCCCCCCCCTGGCGTCCACCTGCTCCACCCTCTCCTTGAGGAGACGGTAGGACAGCCTCTGCAGGTCCATGTCTATGGTGGTGTGGAGGTCTCTCCCGTCGGCCGCCTCCCTGTGAAATAGGTACTCCCTTAGGGCGGAGAAAAGGGATACGGGCATAGGGTAAACCTTCCCGGAGGCGTCCCTCAGGTACCTCCTTACGGTATAGCCCGGGGCCAGTACGCTGTCGTACCCGTACTCCATGCCGGATACCCCGTGGAGCCCCCTCACCTTTCCCACGATGTCCGAACAGGCATCACCGCACGGGTAATACCTCCGGTTGTAGCGGAGGGTACGGAAGATGCTCCTGATGTTGCGGAGGGAATCCCACAGGAAGGGGGATAGCCCCTCAATACGACGGTGTAGAGCCGTGCGTTTCACGTTTATCCCCCATCGGGACAGGCGTACGGAGTCCTTAACGCTCACCGTATCCACCACCTCAACCGTCAGCCCCTCACCCGTAAAGGCCAGAGGCTTTCCGTGGCGGTCGTATATGGTACCCCTACGACCGGGCACCTTCACCTCTATGATGTGCTGATGCTCGGCGAGGGACCTGTAAGGTTCCGGCCTCAGGACCACGAAGTAGCCTATCTGCAGGGCCACGCTTATAATCACGGCCAGTATTACGAAGCGAAAGACGGCCAGACGTCGGGCAAGGTACTTCCGGGCTACGTGATCCCTTACGCTCTTCCGAGGCATTCCGGACAGAAGGTGCTTAGAAGGGCCAGCTTACCCACCTCTATTTCGCCGTAGCTGTCGTCTCCAAGGAGCTGAGCGCCTGCCGCGGTGTATCTGTAGAGGGCCTCTTCCAGATTTAGACGCTCCTCTTTTATGGGGTGATAGATCGCTCCGGCTATCCCGTATATGGGTCCGGGGGGCATCGTATCCGACCCGAAGGCGTACCGCACGCCTAAGTTCTCCATGGTTCGGTACCGGTTGTGCCAATATACGGCGTCCCCTATCACCCGATGGTACAGTCCCCCCATCCTCCCCCACCTCCGGGTGAAGTTAGGTTGGATAGATACCCCCACACCTAAGGACGCCGCCATCCTGTAGTGCTCGTTCCGGGGGAACAGGAAGTGCTCTATCCGGTGCCTCTCCGGGTTGGAGGAGGAGGCTATCACCCGAAGGGCCTGCTCTATCGCCCTGTCCCCTATGGCGTGGAACCAGACCCCCAACCCCCTCCTTTCGGCCGATAGAAGCACCTCCTTAAGGTAATCGTCTCCGTGGAGCAGGAGACCTTTCTCCCCCGTGTCTCCGTAAGGGAAGGAGAAGGCGGCCGTCCTCGCCCCTACGGAGCCGTCTAAGAACTCCTTCACCCCAACTACGCGGAAGTGCTCCGTCCTGTAGGAAATCAGGTCCTCAACCTCCCCCAGTTCCCGATAATACACCGCTACCCTCCACCTCAAGGTTAGTTTCCCTTCACGATCCATCTCCGCCAGTTTTCTCACATAAAAGGCCTTCGTGTTCTCCCCCACGGCCACGATGCCCATCTTTCGGGCGAGGTCCTCCGCCCTCCTTACGGCCCCCTCAACCTCCCCGTCCGTGGGGCGGACGTAGTCGCTAAGGTTAAGGGGAAGGTGCTCTACGGCCAAGCCTGTTTCCTCGTCCAGCCCCTCTATCTCGCCGTACCTCTCCTTCAGCCACCTTATGGCGGCGGAGTTCAGGACGGCCTTGTGGCCACATACCCTACGGAGGATCAGGGGCCTATCCGTTATCCGGTCAAGGTCCCGCCGGTTGAAGGGTCTGCTCCACTGCGTGTCGTCGTATCCCTCCATGACCACCACCTCCCCCTCAACCTCCCCCACCTTTCTGGCCACGAAGTTTAGGGCCTCATCAACGTCCCCTACACCGTCCAACCTCGGCCGATTGAGACTCAGGGCGTAAGCCGTAAAGTGGGAGTGGGTATCAACGAAGCCCGGAACCAGCAGGGCGGAGACGTCGTACCTGTCAAGGCCTACCCTCACACCCGTTATGGTGTCCCCCGAGACCTCAACGGAGACGTTATCGTATATGTACCTCCCCACTAAGGCCTTAGAGAAGATCAACACCCCCTATTCTAAGGTCGCCCGTTTTAGGTCTTCTTCCTCTTTTTCTTAGCCGAAGGGAGGAAGATGTTGTTCAGGATCAGACGGTATCCGGGAGAGTGTTTATGTTTGGAGAGGTCCGTAGGTTTCTCCCCCACGAAGTGCTGGTAATCTTCGGGGTCGTGGCCGAAGTAGTAGCTGAAGAACCCTCTACCGTACTGGGCATACACGTACTTTGCGGCGTTAGCCTTCGGTTGAACTGCTAAGACGACGACGTACTTCTTGAGCTTGTCCAGATACACACCGGAGTCCTGCCCTAAGAACTCCTTTATGGCGTGGGTGTGGTTCTGGGTTAGCATGGTGGGTATCTCGTCTATCTTGGCGGCGAACTCGTAGAGCTTGAACTTGGCGTTTGGACCTAACAGTGCTATGTCCCTCGTGGCGTCGGCGTCCGTGTGTTCGTATATGTAGGGGTTGGTGATTATCTTGAAATTGGTGGCGAAGAGGGTCTTGGAGTAGTCCAGTTTGGAATTGACGTCCGGGTCGGGCGGGTCCCCGTCGTAGGGTGTATCCAGAATGTCCAGCCCTTCGGAGGCCAACGCCGCGTCAAGGGTCAGAGGAGCGGAGCACATGGCGAAGAGATAACCCCCGTCCGCCACGAAGCGTTTTATCCGTTTGGCAACGGCCAATTTCAGGTCCCTAACGCTCCGAAACCCGAACTCCTTTGCCACCCTCTCCGACGCCGCGACCATCCGCCTGTACCAGTCGGTGTTGGCGTAGGTGGGCCAGAACTTACCGTACATCCCCGTAAAGTCCTCGTGGTGAAGGTGTACCCAGTCGTACCTCTTCAGGGCCCCCCTGAGGATATCGTCGTCCCAGATGAGGTCGTAGGGGATCTCGGCGTAGTCCAGCGCCATGCGAACGGCGTCGTCCCACGGCTCGGCGTACTTCGGAGCGTAGACGGCCAGCTTGGGTAGGGTCAGGAGTCGGACCTTGGCCATGTTGCTCCTCTCTATCTCCCCCTCTATCTCCGCCCTGTCGCTCTCCCCTATCCTCTCGTAATAAACCCCTCTGCCCGTCGCCCTCCTCATGACGTCGGGGGCGTCCGCCAGAATCAGGAAGGATCCCCCCCTGTAGTTCAGGAGCCAATCCACCTCGTACCCTCTTGAGATGGCCCAATATACCACCCCGTAGGCCTTAAGGTGGTCCGTCTGGGACTCGTCCATGGGTATCAGGAGGTATGAGAGGAGGAGGAGCATCTCTCCGATTCTAAGGGCGCTTTACCATCCACCTACCCCACCTCCACCTCCTCCACCACCGGAGAACCCACCACCACCGCCACCACTACCCGAGAAACCCGAGGAGCTTCCCGGTGGTTTAATGGAAGAAGCGACGGTTGAAGATATACCGCGACCCACGTCGTTAAAGAAGGTGGCATAACCGTGGGAGGTCGTAAAGCGCATGTAGTACGGACCCTCGTACCACTCCGGACGGTAGTCCATAGCTTTCAGGTCCTCGGCGAACTTGTTAGCCCAGGTATCTACAACGTCCAGAGCTAAGGCGTAGGGTAGGAACCGCTCAAATATCCGTGGCAGGCTATCCTCCGGGAACAGGGTCTTCAGGCGCTCCTTCTCCGCCGTCCGCAGAAACATCCTGAACCCCTCAATCCTGTCCATCACTCTCCTCCCCTCACGGGTGGGAGCGGCCATGTACTTACCGAAGAAGAGGTTTACGGCTATAAGCAGCAGGATGGGGAGTATCACGAGGGCATCCCACAGGAGGTTCCCACTGCCGAAGAAGAGGGCGAAGAACGGGAAGAAGAACAGTAGCACCAGAAACAGTACGACCACCTTCGCTACTCTGGAGGAGATGGAGAGGACGGAAAAGAGCATACCGACGAACACCGCCAGGACCGCTCCCCTGGCCACGGTTCCCCCACCCCCCAAGAACAGGGAGACAACAACTCCGGCGATAGATAGGAGTACCCCGAGGGTAACGTAGTCACTGTTCAGTCTGAAGAGGTGCCCGTACGTCCGGGCAAGGGCCATCTTAAGGCGCTCTACCGCCCTCCGCAAAGGGGCGGAGTAGGATCCCCTACGCAGGTGTAATCTGTCAGGTAAAGAGGAGTACAGTACCTCCTCGTCCCCCGTCAGGGCCGCCCTATCTTTGGCCAGCTTCTCCAGTTCGTACCTCCCTCCTTTACCTTCGCGAATCTTAAGGGTTCCCTTCACGGCCATGTCTATGAGGTTGGCCGCAAAGCAGGTGTCGTCGTACCCCATCCTCATGGCGTACCTCACGGCCGCCGGAGACATACCGTCCGGAGGATGGAACTCCGGCATTATCGTCCCCTTAGGCGGATCCTTACCCACGCGGGCCCACGCCCACAGGTAGTAAAGGAACACCACGACCAGCGTCAGAAAGAGAACTAAGACGTGCAGGTTATCCCCAAGGAACCACAGGACCCTCTGCACCGTACCCGGCTCCCTTACGTACCCCTTAGGCCATCCGACTACGACGGTCAGGTTCTCCCCGGGCATAAGAACGCGGGTCGTTCTGAAATGCACCCTACCCTTCCCATCTATCCACGCCTCGTAGTCCCTCCCCCTCTCGCCGTACCTCCCCGTATAGGCCTCGTACCGGATACTGTCCCGGGGTACCCCCTCCGGGAGGGATACCACGGCCTCAAGCCTGTTTATGGGAAAGCTTCCCCCCGTGCCGTTTACGTTCCAGTAGAGCTCGTCGTGGTCCTTGAAGAACCCCAGCTGTCTGTCCGTCCTATAGACGAGGATGTAGGTATGAACCCCCGGAGAGAGCAGGACGTCCTTCTTGCCCACGTATATCCTGACACCGTTGGGGAGGCGCTTTACGAACCAACCTTCCGGTTTCCCGTCCCTGAGCACCTTCAGGACCTTGAACCCCACCTTGAAGTTATAGCCTTTCCACCTGTAGGAGGTGGGAAACTCCCGGGTTATGCCGTGCTTTATTCTCTCTCCGGCCGCCTTTACCTTTATGTTCTCCCTGACCAGAAGAGAGGCGTCCCTTCCAACGCTAACGTACTGGTCGTAGGAGAGGATACACTCCTGCCATCCGGCCGGACAGGTTGAGGATAGCAGCAGGAAGAACACTGCTATATTCTAAGCCCGCTTGCGTCCGTAGAATCGCCGAACGTGATCAAGGTAGTGGGAATAAACGGCTCCGCCCGAACCGACGGTTGGACAGTCTCCTTACTGAAGGAGGCTCTAAAGTGGTCCAGAAAGGCCGGGGCCGAAGTAAAGCTCCTGCACCTTTCCATGCTCAACGTTGCCCCCTGTACCGGCAGCTACAGCGAGGACCCCTCCCTGTGCCACCTTGAGGCCTGCATAAAGGGTAAGGTCGGGGACGCCTTCGGTAGTATCGTGTGGGACCTCCTTGAGGCCGATGCTGTTATATTCGGGACACCCGTGTACTGGTACTCCCCGTCGGCCCTGCTCAAGACCCTGCTTGAGAGGATGACCTCCCTTGAGAACATGGGGGCTTTTATGATGAGGGGGAAGGTGGCCGGTGTTATAGTGGTCGGGGAGGAAGGGGGGGCCGCTCAGACGGCCTCCTCCCTCCTTATAACCCTTACGGAGATGGGCTTCGTAATACCTCCAGTGGGGGCCGTCTATCTACTAAGGAGGTGGGACGACGTTCGCAAACGTGAGGCCTACGACGACGCCCGGGCCCTTGGCTTCAACGTGGTGAGGATGGCGGAGATACTGGGAAGGGATGGGTGGGATTGGATAGAGGGATGGAAGGAGCAGACCTAAAATACCGTCCATGGCCCGGATAGTCTTCTTCACCGGTGCCGGGGTATCGGCCGAGAGCGGCATCCCGACCTTTAGGGGCAAGGGGGGACTATGGGAGAGGTTCAGGGTGGAGGATCTGGCCACACCGGAGGGCTTCTTCCGGGACCCGGTTAGGGTGTGGGAGTGGTACGATATGCGGAGGAGGGCCATAGCCGAAGCTCAACCCAACGACGCCCACAGGTTGATGGCCCTCTTAGAGAGTGAGTGCCCGGACGTATGGATCATAACCCAGAACGTGGATGGGCTTCACCGCAGGGCCGGGAGCAGGAACGTGATAGAGCTCCACGGCAACATCTGGAGGGTGAGGTGTCTGAAGTGCGGTGCTACGTACTACGAGTTCAGAACCCCCCTTCCGGAGTATCCACCTAAGTGCAAGGAGTGTGGAGGGATGCTCAGACCCGACGTCGTGTGGTTCGGGGAGCCGTTGCCCACCGATGCTTTGGAGAGGGCATGGGATCTATCCAGAGAGGCACGTATCTTCGTAGTTGTAGGGACTTCGGGTTTAGTATATCCGGCCGCCCAGCTCCCCTACGTCGCCAGAGATTCCGGGGCCCACGTCGTGGAGATAAACCCCGAGGAGACCCCCATATCCTCTATAGCCCACGAGGTGATAAGGGAGAAGGCGACCGTCGGGATGCGACGGATCTATCCGAAGCTCAAAGAGGAGTGTGGAGGAGACGGGTAAGGAGGAAGTAGAGAAAGCTCCCCGTGGCCGTAGATAGAAAGTTGGTCGCGTTGTTCCCGAAGAGCCCCCTGCTCTCAAGGGTGGCCCCTATGAGGCTGTCGGAGAACAGTCCCACCGTCGCGGAGAGAAGGAAGGGAATCGGATGCCCCACACCGGACAGGATAAGGAAGGTAAGCATGAGGAGAGCGGCACCCAAACCGGCTAAGGTCCCGGGAAGACTCACACCACCGGAGGTACCCGGAGGCACCTTTCGTAGGTCGGTTATCAGGTAGGCCCGGGGGGAGAGGCGGGTACCCACCTCCGTCGCCACAGTATCGGCGAAGCCGACTGTGAGGGCCGTCAGATACGCTCCCGGCTCCGCCAACAGGGCCCAGAGGGTGGCCATCCCCCCGTTCGCCAACACCTGAAGGGCGTCCCTCCTCGCCCTCCTACCGCCCGACAACAGAGAGCCGACGGCCAAGAAAAGTACGGGAGGGAGCGTCCAGAACCAGCCGAGACGGAGGATGACGACCGTACCCATAAAAAAGACCATCAGAGCGGCCCCCGGGGTTATCCATCCGAAAGCCCACGCCCCTATGGAGACGGCGAGGCTGACCGAGAGAGCAAGTAGAATCCCCACGGTGCCTTTATACGGCTGAAAGTGGGCCGTATTTTCATTCTATCCATTCGTCCTCCGTATCCGTCGTATAATACGCAGTTATTATGAGCGAAGAGAAAGGAAGGGAGATAGAGAAGAGGGCGGAGGAGATGGCGGAGAAGCTGGCGAACGAGATGAGGTTTACCCTCGTGGATGTGGAGTGGAGGGAGGGTAAAAAGGGTACCCTGCGCATCTTTCTGGACAAGGAAGGGGGTATAACCATAAGGGACGTGGAGAGGTTCTCAAGGGCCTACTCCGACATGCTGGACGCCGAGGATTTCATAGAGCAGTCCTACGTCCTTGAGGTGTCGTCTCCCGGGCTGGACAGGAGGCTTTCCAAACCGAGGGAGATAAACTGGGCCCTGGGTAAGAGGGTGGTGGTCGTGCTGAAGGACGGGAGGACCTACAGAGGGGTCCTTGACTACTACAACGAGGAGGAGAACACCGTAGGGGTTAGCGGAAAGTTCTTCAACCTCGGAGAGGTGGCCCTCCTCAGGCTGGACGAGGTTTAAAAAGGAGGTTAGGATGGAAACCAGAATAAGGTTTGACGAACTGCGGTTGGCACTGGAGGAGTTCGCCAACAGGCACGGCGTGGATTCCAAACGGGTCGCCAAGGTCTTGGAGGGGGCCCTGAAGCGCACCTTTGAGCACAAGTACAGGTACGCCCATCCCAAACCGGAGGTTGAGGCCCACGTAGACCTTGACAGAGGGGACATAAAGGTCATCCTGAAGTATCCGGACGACGATAAGAAGGCCGAGGTCATATACCCGACGGACTTGAGCATAGACGACGTGCATACCCTGAAGAACTACTTCGTGCAGATGATAAAGTACGACATCCAGAAGTCCAAGCTGGCCAAGCTGACACCCTACATAGGGAAGATAGTTACCGGCAAGGTACAGAAGGTGGATAAGCGAAAGGGAGTACTCCTGGGCGTCACCGTAGACGACGTGAGCGTTGAAGGTCGCATAGAGCCCTCCGGGATGGTGAAAGACGAGATATACCGCCCCGGTCAGGATTTGGACGCCGTAGTCTTGAGTATAGAGGAGAAGAGCGCTTACCCCCTCGTGCTGTCCCGGGCCCACCCCAGCTACGTCAGGGCCCTCCTTGAGAAGATACCGGAGGTGGCGGATGGGACGGTCCAGATCAGGGCCATAGCCCGTGAGGCCGGCATAATGACGAAGGTCGCCGTATCCACCACCGATCCCTTCGTGAATCCCGTAACGAGTCTGGTCGGTAAGAAGGGGCTCAGGCTCAGAGACCTCAAGAGGAGGTTGCCCCGGAACGAGAACGTGGAGGTGGTGGAGTACGACCCCGATAAGGTGAGGTTCGCCGTATTGGCCCTATCGCCGGCGGAGAACGCCGTGGCGGCCTACGAGACGGAAGACGAGATAAGGGTGTTCTACGAGGACGAGGACGACTTAGGCCGGGCTAAGGGCAAGGAGGGCTTAAACGTGATCCTCGCCTCCCGTCTGGTCGGTAAGAGGATAATGGCCCTGCCCGTATCCGAGTACGTCCCTCCGGAGGAGGGTGTTACCCTCTACGACCTGAAGGATAGACTTACGCCCCAGATATACGAGAAGATGAAGAGGGCCGCTCTGGTGTATTTCAGGAAGCTCCCCCCTCTCGTCCACGTCCAGCGCCTCTTAGATGTGGATGAGGCTACGGCCATACGTGTCCTTGATACCATAGAGGATGCGCTAAGGGAGAAGGAGTCAAGGAAAATCACGGTAGAAGAGGAAAAGAAGGAGAGTTCGGATAATGCGTAGGAAGGGACCGGTTCCACTGTACGAGCTGGCGGAAGAGCTCAAGGTGGACCCGAAGGTTATAATACAGATACTGCGGGAGAACGGCTACAAGCACGTACGCAGTAGGACCCACAACCTGAACAGAGAGATGGAGATGCTGGTGCGAAGGAAGATAGAGGAGCAGCGCCGCCAGATCTCCAAAGAGCTGCACGTTAAGAAGCAGATATACAAACCTTCACCCGCAACCCAACAGCAGAGGAGGGAGAAGAAGAAGGACGAGCGCAGGAGGTACGAGAGGGGGCCTCGCCACACCAAGAAGCTAACCAAGAGCCGCACCAAACCCAAGCCGAAGGAGAGGAGGACGGAGCCGAGGAAACAGGTTGATAGGATAATCGTAACGGGGCCAATGGCCCTGAGGGAGTTCGCGGACGCCTTAGGTAGGGACCCGGAGGAGGTGATAAAGAAGGCCTTTGAGATGGGGACCTTACTGACCATAAACCACATCCTTGATCCGGAGATGATAGAGGTCTTAGCCCACGAGTTCGGGGTTGAGGTGGAGTACTCCGAAGCTGCCGAGGAGCTGGTGGAAGAGGACGAGGACCTTTACTCCGACTGGAGACCGAGACCCCCAATAGTCACCGTGATGGGACACGTGGACCACGGTAAGACCACCCTCCTTGACGCCATAAGGGGTACGAGTGTGGCAGCTCAGGAGGCCGGAGGTATCACCCAGAGCATAGGGGCGTGGAGGGTAAGGAAGGGAGACTACGAGATAATCTTCATAGACACGCCCGGACATGAGGCCTTTACGGAGATGAGGGCCAGAGGCGCGCAGGTGACGGACATGGTGGTCTTGGTGGTGGCCGCCAACGAGGGTGTGAAACCCCAGACGGTTGAGGCCATAAACCACGCCAAGACGGCAGGAGTCCCGATAATCGTCGCCATAAACAAGATAGACGTGCCGGGGGCCGATCCCATGATGGTAAAGAACCAGCTGATGAAGTACGGCCTGGTACCGGAGGAGTACGGAGGGGACACCATAACGGTTGAGGTCTCCGCGCTGAAGAAGATAGGGATAGAGGACCTGCTGGATGCCATAATCCTGAAGGCGGAGGAGCTGGAGATCAAGGCCCCTTACAAGGGACCGGCTAAGGCCGTAGTGATAGAGTCCCGCATGGACACCAAGGGCAGGGGGCCCCTCGGCAGCGTTATAGTGCAGAAGGGTACCCTCAAGGTGGGGGATGCCTTCTGGTGTGGCCCCACTTACGGGAAGGTCCGGGCCATGTACGACGAGGCCAACCGCAGGGTAGAGGAGGCCACCCCTGCCACTCCGGTCGTGGTGCAGGGGTTTGAAGAGGTACCGAGGGCCGGCGATTTCCTCATAGTGTTGCCGTCTATTCAGGAGGCGAAGGAGAGGGCGGAGGAGTACCGCAAGACGATGAAGTACCAGATAGAGAAGAGGATAGACGTGAAGATAATGCGCCGCATACAGGAGAAGCTGAAGGCCGGCGAGAAGCTGAAGGTACCCGTGATAGTCAAGGCCGACACCCAGGGGTCCGTTGAGGCGCTGGTACAGGCCATCCAGAGGATGAGGTACAGGGAGATAGAGCCTCAGGTCATACACGCGGCGGTTGGCCCCATAACCGAGACGGACGTGGACCTCGCCACGGCCTCCGAGGGCGTCATATTGGGTTTCAACACCAAGGTGAACGGGAACGCCCGCCAGCGCGCCGAGGAGAGAGGGGTACCCATCCGGACCCACAAGGTGATATACCACCTGCTGGACGACCTCAAGAACATTCTGGCCAGCAACCTTGAGCCCGAGGTTGAGGAGGTCAAGATAGGGGAGGCCGAGGTAAAGGCCACCTTCAGCACCAAGGCCGGGACGGTGGCCGGTTGCTTCGTCAGGTCCGGCAAGATAACCCGTGATGCCCTTGTGAAGGTCGTCAGGGACGGTGAAGTAATAGCCCAGAGTCGGATAGCCTCCCTCAAGAGGTACAAAGACGACGTCAGGGAGGTACAGGAGGGGTACGAGTGCGGTGTAAGGTTAGAGAGCTTCAACAAGTTCAAGCCGGGGGACGTGTTTGAGATATATACGAGGGTGGAGAGGCCACGGACCCTAACCGAAGAGGCCCCGGAGGAGACGCAATGAGAGAGGGAAGACTGCTTTTTGCCTTCCCCGGACAGGGAAGTCAGTACGCGGGGATGGGGAGGTTTCTCTTTCAGGCCTACCCGGACGCCCTCAGCACGGTGAGACGCGCCGAGAGAATAACGGGTCGCTCCCTACTTCCGCTCCTGACCGAGGCCACGGAGGAGGACCTGAAACGCACGGAGAACACCCACCCGGCCCTCTTCCTGTACGAGGCTGCCCTGTACGACACCCTGTCCGTCGGTAGGGGTCCGGACGTGGTTATGGGGCACAGCCTTGGAGAGCTCGCCGCACTGTACGCTGCAGGGGTTATAGACTTTGAAACGGCCCTGAGCCTCGTCCTTGAGAGAGGCAGGATAATAGTGGAGAACTCCGGTGGCGAGGGGGGTATGGTGGCGCTCTTAGGGGAGAACGTCCTGCGGATGGTGGAGGATATACTCCGCAGGTTATCCCCCGGTAAGGTGGTCATCTCTAACTACAACTCCCCCAAACAGGTCGTGCTATCGGGGTACAGGGTGGATCTGGAGAAGGTGGTGGAGTTCGTAGAGAAACAGGCCAGAAGGATGAGGGCCCGCGTCAGGGCCGTAAGACTGAAGATAAGCTTCGCCTCCCACTCTCCCTTAGTTAAGGACGCCTCGGAGAGGCTGGCAAAGGTGCTGGATGGGATAAAGTTCCGGGACCCCGTCGTCCCCATCATCATGAACACCACCGGGAAGGTGGCCACGACGGCCGAGGAGGTAAAACGGGCCGTTTCCCGTCAGCTATCCTCCCCGGTGCGATTCGTGGATATGGTTAAGGAGGCCGTGGGGATGGGAGTGGGGAGGATGTGGGAGGTAGGTCCGGGGAGGGTCCTGACAGGTTTAGTCTCCCAGATAACGGACCGGATAGTGGCCGAGCCTAAGGACCCGAAGTACTATAAGGTCGGGACCTGAGGAGTAGTAGGAGTAACCTCCTCAACAGGAACCTGACGGCCTCCTCCTTCATGGCGACCCTATCCCCTTCCACCTCTACCCTGCCCGTCTCCTCACCCTCCGGTGTGATGATGCAGTAGAAGAAGTACCCCCTACCGTTGAACTCACCGCTCGTGGCTATGGCAACGTCCGTACCCATAAGGTCCCTTACCCCGTAGGCCATTTCCCTGACCGTCTGAACGGAGTATACGGAGAACTCTCTCACGGTCTCCTCTCTGACCCCGAGGAGCCTGACCTTTACGTCCGTGGAGTAAGCCACCACCCCACCCCGGAAGTAGTCCGAGGAACCGGGAATTGAGGTCAGGGTATGGGCGAGGGCCCCACCCGTACAGGACTCGGCCGTCGCAACCGTAAGGCCCTCACCCACCATCACCCTCTTAAGGCACCGCAGGTCCTCCATCACGTACCGGGCGTCAGCCTGATGTCTATCTTACCTCCCTTACTACGGGCCAACTCGTTCAGCTCCCTGAGGAGACCCTCCAGGTCCTCAACCCCGTACTTCTCGGCGTTCTCCCCTATCGTACCCCAGATGGGGGAGCCACAGGCTATGGCGGGGATACCGTACTTAAAGAAGATATCCACGGAGTCAGGGTACCGCAGGACGACCTCCTCAACCGTCGTGTCGGCCGTGATCTCCATGCTCACCTCCCCACCAGCACCCTGTGTACCTTCGTGGAGTCCGTACTGACCAGCGATACGACCTTCGTAAAGACGTCCGACCGTACGAGACCGTAGTACGTCTTGTAGTAGGAGGTGTCCTTCATGGTTATGCTGGCCGAACCGTTAAGGGTTAAACACCCCTGCGTGTGGAAGAATAGGTTGAGGTAGTTCTCGTATATCACCCTGTAGGCGCCCGTGTAGGTGTCAAGGGGCGTGGTAACGGTGAGGGTATCCTGCACGTGGGCCCGGGAGGAGTCTATCTTCAGGGAGTCAAAATAGACGAACAGGGTACATCCGGTCTGGGGGCTTATCAGGGAGTCCGTCAGGGGGTAGGTGGTCGTCCTTAGAGGCGACCACGTCTGACCCACCTCAAGGGGCTTAACGCCCACCAGGTAGTCCAGAACCACACCCAGGCTTATGGTGTCCATACTGAACCTTATGCGGAGGTACAGGGAGTCGCCGCTGACTTTGAAGGTGTCGTCCCTGACCTGACCGCTGGAGTAGGTGGAATCCCTGAAGGGAACCATAAGGAACGTACCCGAAGTTATGGCATCAAAGAAGGTGCGCTTGAGCGTGTCTACGGAGGAGCTGTCCGAGCTGAATATATAGGTGCTGTCCCTGTAGATAAAGGTACTGTCCAGACCGAAGTAGACGACCGTACTCTCCGGCGTGGGGGTGGGAGATGGGGAAGGCCCGGGTCCCGGCTCCGGCCCCGTGGGGCTCTTCTTACAGGACGCCACGAGACCCAGCACAGCGAGAGTCAAAAGTATCCTACGCATGGTAAGGGAATTTTAAAGGTGATGGTGCCGCAAAGTCAAAAAGAAAACGGGGGGCCGTGGCCCCCCGTAGCCTCGGATACCTCTACCTCAGACTTTCTTGTGGCAGAACCACCAGTCGTAGCACTCGTACTCGCCCTTCTGGGCGGCCTCCAACCTCTTCTTAGCGTCCTCTACGCTCTTGGCCGGTGGCACTATGAGACCGTCCCCTATGAGCTCGTTCTGTGGCCAGTTGGCGGGCACGGCCAGCTTCTTCTCATCAAAGGTCTTCAGGGCCTTGAGGACGCGCACTATCTCGGGGATGCTCCGACCTATCTCCTGCGGGTAGTATATGATGGCGCGGATTATGGCGTTGGGGTCCACGAAGAAGACGGCCCGCACGGTGGTCGTATCCTTGTTGGGATGTATCAGACCCAGCTCCCTGGACACGTCAAGGGTGTGGTCCGCGATTATGGGGAACTCTATCTTCAGACCGAGCTTCTCCTCTATCCACTCCGCCCACTTGATGTGGGAGAAGACCTGATCCACGGAGAGGCCTATCAGCTCGGCACCCAAGGAGCGGAACTCGTCGTAGTGTTTCTGGAAGGAGTAGAACTCCGTCGTACAGACGGGAGTGAAGTCGGCGGGATGGCTAAAGAGGATGAACCACTTCCCGGAGAAGTGCTCCGGGAGCTTTATCCTGCCGTGGGTGGTATCCACCTCAAGCTCCGGAAACCTATCGCCTATCAGCTTCATCTTCTTACCTCCTTTTTGAAGAGGATATTCTAAGGCCGAATCCCGACCCCTAAGGTCGGTTTTTGGGAGATTTATACGGTGTATGTGTCATAAATTCGTCATAAATTTGAATACTATATGAAAATCCCGGGATACGTTTCCAAGGGCATGGACGGACGTTGAAATTCGCACCAGTATTGTACGATTTATACGCGAGCGTTGCCTCCCGGAGCTCCCGACGGCCAACGTTCCCCGGGGTGGAGGACGTACCTCAACCCTTCACCAGTATAATCCCAGCCTATGCGTAAAGTGGTCCTGTACTTTTTAGGGGGTTTCCTCATCCTGCAGGGATGTAAGAAGACCGAAGAGATAACCGTCAATCACGGAACCTACGAGGAGGTGAGCATAAACGTTGACCCCACGATGGGCATAGTGAATACTAAGGTCCTGGTCTATCTTCCACCCAACTACGACCCCAACAAGAAGTATCCCGTCATTTACATGCTCCACGGCTTCGGAGGGGATTACCGCACCTACATTTACTTCAACGGCGTTCATGAGATTCTGGATCACATGATCTCCACCGGACAGATGGACCCCGTGATAGTGGTGATGCCGGACGGCCGCAACCTCGTCGGAGGCTCCTTCTACACCAACAGCCTCCTCTACGACCCCTCCTCCAACTCCTACGCCCCATTCCCCGTATTTGGTCTCTACGAGACCTACGTAATGGACAGCCTCATGCCCCAGATAGAGCGGCGGTACCCCATAGACACCACCAAGAGGGCCATTATGGGTCTGTCCATGGGCTCCTACGGTTCCGCCAAGCTATGGCTCAAGTACCCGGGTAAGTTCAAGGCCGTCGCTCTCCACTCCGGACCTCTGGCCTTTGATTCCCTCATAGACGTTAATATCATTGACAGTATGCTCTCCGACTTCAGCAACCGCAGGCTACCCCTCTGGATAAAGGACTACTTGGGCAGGGAGAGGATATGGGCCACACTGGGCAACGGTCTCTCCGCGGCCTTCAGCCCCCGCATAGTCGCCTATCAGGACCCCACCGATTGGAGGGTGATTGATAACTGCTTTTATTCCCCCAACGGCCTTGACTCCACGAACGGAGAGGTCCTCCTTGACACCCTGACCGCCATGAGCATGAAGCTGTGCGTGGGTGTCAGGTTCCCCTTCACGTACGACACCGCCGGCAAACCGCTGGCTTCCTGCGTTGACCCCGCCCTCCCCGACAACTTCACCAAGAGGGCCCTCACGGAGACCTACTGCGTATGGAAGGCCTACCACGACCCCCAGACCCTCATAGACACCGCCCTGGTCAGGGACGCCGCCGCCTTCAGGAACACCAAGGTGTATATAGACGTGGGTAAGAAGGACGAGCTAACCCTACTCTCCCACAACAGGGGCTTTAAGCAGGCTCTGTTGGACAAAGGTTTTCCGAGGGATAACCTCGTATATGTGGAGTTTGACGGAGCCATAGGCTACCCCGCGGAGCTCTTCCCCGGGCTCCACAGCACGTGGCTGTACGTGAGGCTTAAGAAGTCCTTTACCTTCATAAACCGCGCCCTTAAGGGGGAGGATATAAAGGCTGGAGATTACGACGAAACGGAGGGAAACGACTATGAGTAGGAACCTCTTTCCCACCCTCCACGCCAACTTCGGGGACAAGGTGGGCCCCGAGGTGGAGAGTAAGGACTTCACGACCGTGTACGTGGCCAAGGAGGTTATAGGGGACGTCCTCAAGTTCGCCCGGGACGTCTTGGGCTTTGACCTCTTCGTGTATATAACGGCCGTGGACTATCTGGGGTGGAGGGCCACCCCCCTACCCCACAAAAAGAGGTTTGAGGTGGTGTATCACCTCTACTCCACCCACCACCGGGACAGGATACGCTTCAAGGTGGCCGTGGACGACGGGGAGGCCGTACCCTCCGTCTCCCACATCTACAAGGGGGCGAACTGGCACGAGCGGGAGGTGTACGACATGTTCGGCATAAAGTTCGCCGGACATCCCAACCTTGAGAGGATACTGCTCTGGGAGGGGTTCAACGGCCACCCGCTGCGAAAGGACTACGCCCTGCGCCGCTGGGATAACCTGCCGCCCAACAGGTGAGGTCGGGGGGCCTCCCGGCCCCCTCTTTTGATGGGAAAGGGTATAGACGTAGGGCAGCGGAGGGTCAGCTCCTTAGGAAAGAGGGTCATAAGGTTCGCCCTCTCGGGGGAAGCCCCTTCTAAGGTGTGCGTTGAGCTGGGACCGGGGAGGGGGCGGCTGGCTATCGTACTCGCCCTACTGGGTTTCCGGTGTTATCTTTACGACTCCGACCCCTCTCTGGCTCCCCACTACGCCCGCATAAACGCCTGTCTGGGGGAGTACGGGGATATAAAGTTCCACCTCATGGACGTCCGGGATATGGGGTACGGGGACCTGCCCGAGGGTGTGGGGTTGGTCGTGGCCGAGAGGGTACTCCACCACGTCAGGTTCAGAGAGGCCGTGAGGATCCTTAAGGTCCTTCGGAACCGCACCCTCCCCGGAGGGAGGTTCTTCCTCTCCTTCTCCGGTCTGAACTCCCCAATAGGTGAGGGGTACCCGGACAGGGATCTGCCCGTTGAGGAGCGGTGGTCCCCCCTGCCCCCCGATGTGGGTCGCAGGTACGATATAAGCGGTGAGGTGTGCCTGTATACGGAGGAGGACGTCGCCAGACTCATGGAGGAAGTGGGCGGTATGCGGAAGGTCTATCTCAGCACCACGGCCTTCGGCAACGTGATGGCCGTATACGAAAAAACGCCCCGCCGTACGGCGGGGCGCAAATGAGGGGTCAGGTCCTTACCTGACCACCACCTTGCTCACGCGGTTTCCGGTCTTGACGAAGTAGATGCCCCTGTCAAGGGAGACGAAGCCACCCTCGGTCGTGGTGACCAGAGATCCCCTGGCGTCGTATATGGAGGCGGGACCGCTGACCTCAACGCCACCCTTGAGGACGTTGACGGTGGCAACGGCGCCCTTCTTAGCGGGCTTCTCGGCCACGCCGACGGCCTGACCGCACGAGACGTGCACGAGGGCCTGGGTTGCATCGTTCTCCTCCCGATAGTTACAGTAGAGCTGGGTGGAGCCGTCAAGGGGGGTCAGGTAGACGACGCATATATCCCCGCCGGGGAAGAGGAGGTACCCGTTGGTGGGGTAGAAGTTCAGGAGGTACAAGTCCTCCATCATGTCGGGGGTGCCGTCCCCTATGAGGTCACCGTCGGCCAGGAACCAGTTGGCACCGCCGTCCGTGGAGGCGAAGGCCACGAGCTCCGTGGGGGGAGAGGTGCTACCCGTGACGGTCGGGCATCCGTAGTTGGCGGAGTCAGAGAACATCAGGGTAGTGGCCAGCATGTTGTTGCCGTCGGGACCGAAGGCAAGAGTGGGCCTGTATACCGGGTTCTTACGGAAGGCGCTGTCGGGGTTGGAGGGGCTGGGGGTGTAGAACATCATGGCCGTGGCGCCCGTGGTGTCGTCGGCGCGGTTCAGGGCCAGAACGTGCCCTATACCGGCTCCGGGGTTGCTGAGGGTGTCCTTGAGGATATACGCGACCCACACGTTCCCGCTGGGGTCTACGTCTACACCTGCGTCCACGATGCTCATTATGGTATCCACGCTCGTGGCGAAGCCGAAGTAGGTTACGGGCATGGAGGTGGATACGGTACCGTCGGCGTTCACGAAGATGTAGGCGTCCTGAGCCGTTTCGTAATCGTAGCCGTACACGAGAGCCCTGTCGTTGTACCTACCTACGTCGTAGAGTCTGAACGCCTGACCGGTACCGGAGTTGCGGATCACCTGAACGGGGCTGGCCGTGGCGGTGGAGAGGTCGTAGGTGTAGTAGATTATGTCGTCGTTGGTCGTAAAGCCAATGACGGCGTAAGTGTTGGCGTCTATGGGCCAGGCGAAGGTGTGATAGACGGCGTAGGAGGGATCCGTGCAGAAGCCGTACGGGGAGGTGGAGGCGACGGCTATACAGGCGGCACCCCAGGCCGGACCGGTCGTGAGCTCCGGCCAGCTTATTACGGGGTCCCCGTTGTAGAAGCCCACGCAGTTGGGATAGCGGCCACCGGCGTCCAGAAGACCGGCCGCCTCGTTTACGTCCTCACGGACCGTCCAGGTGGCACCACCGTCAAAGGAGAAGGCCACCGAGAGGTAGCCGCTCCCGCGGCTGTCTATGCGCCTGTAGATCACGCATATTGAGTCGCCGTTCCTGTAGAGAGAGCGGTGGCCTTGGCCCACCAGAGTGTACTGGTTGGGGGCGGTATCGCTGAAGACTTCGCTCAGGGCGAAGGGGGAGAAGGACGAGGAGCCCACGGTCTTGGGCACCCTCGTGTCTATCCTCTTACGGGCCTCTACCTGCTCCATGAGGCCCTCCGCCACCCTCATACGGGGAGCGTTGTAAAGATGCTCCGCCTTAAGGTTAGGTAAAGCTGCAATTACCCAAATCATACTCATACCTCCTTTTTTACATACCGAAGAAAAGCTCGTTCGCCTTCTTATACACCGAGTAGTTGATGCTCGGGTCCTTGGTGAAGCCCACCGTATTCACCATCTCCTCGTAGGTGTCGGGTAGGTAGTTCCACAGGGAGTTGGGGTAGGTGTTATCACCGAAGAAACGGATGACGGATACGGAGTTCCCCACCCAGCCGGCCTTGTGGTAGCCTAAGGCGGCGACTCCGGCGAGGCCCTTCAGGACGGACGCGTCGTCGGTGGTCAGGCCGGGGATTCCGGAGTAGTTCGCTCCGTCCGGGATGCTCCCCCTCATGGGGAATAGGAGATAGGCGGCGAAGGCGAGGTAGGCGGCCTTCTTGTTGTCTATGGCCTCCATATAGTAGGTGTGGGCGTCGGCCGCCAGAGCCATCCAGACTATATCCGGCCTGTCTCCCAACCCGCTCTTGGCTATCTTCAGGACCACCATGGTTAGCTTAAGGGTATCTCCCACGGGACCGGATGAGGTAGAATCGTACAGCCAGTCAAACAGCAGGGGTAGCTCCGGCTCCCTGTCCGTACCGCTCTTGGTACTGGTCAGGAAGACCACGGGACCGTCCGCATCAACGTAGGAGATGGAGGAGGAGGTGACGTTGAGGGGAGCCGTGGTGGGGGTGAAGGCGGTCGTGAAAGCGACGGGGTCAATATCCTTTGGCGCCACGGCCGTATCGGGCTTTACCACTATCTTCTTGAGGTCCACGGGTAGATAGACGTAGTCCGCGTCCTCAAAGGAGATACCGTTGGAGGCGAACAGAGGTCCTAACTTCCACGAAGCCAGAATCATGTAGTTGGGGGAGCTGATGAGCCTGCCGTTCCCATCCGCCCGGAGGAGGTCGTTGCTGTCTATACCGAAGGCTACCGTATCTGGCGGGGTCACCGTGTCTATCACGATGGTATCAAACACCCCCTCCCTGTTCCCCGGAACGTATAGGTCCAGAATCCACACGTTCTCCTGTATGTAAGGGGTGTATATAAGGGCGAACTCCTGATGGGCATCGGGGTACAGACCCTTCCTCATGAGGGTCAGCCCCCTACCCAAGTGGGCCTCCATGTTAGAGGGGTCCACTATGATGGCCGCCGTATCAAACTTGGCTAAGGCCGAGTCAAACTTCCCCTCCTTGTAGTACTGCCACCCCTCCTTCAGAAGCTTACCCATCTCGGCGGCCTCCGGGGTGGTGTCCTGCGCGTGGAACAGCTTACACCCACCGACCCCCCAGACCATCGCACCGGACAGCAGCAGGACAGCTATAAACCTTTTCATCTTACACCTCCGAGTACAAGGACCTTAACGGTACCGGAGTACTTACCGGCTTTGACACGTACGAGATACACGCCGCGGGGTAGGTCGTCAATCCTGAAGGCGTAGTTCCCGGCACCTTTTACGTCGTGGATTACAGTGCGAACGAGGCGGCCCATCGGATTGTATATCTTAAGGGTGACCTGTCCCTTCTCGGGGACGGAGACTACGACCTTATTGACCTCGCTCCTGAGGTTGAAGGCCGTGACGGGTGCCGTGGAGGGCTTGTCCTTACCGACATATATACGGTAGGCGCCGCTCACGAAGGCTTCAACCTTCCCCTCCTCAGGGTAGTAGTAGGAGCGGGCCTCCCTCCACTCGTAGCCGTTGAAGTAGAAGACCCTGTCTCCCTCCTGCGCTGCCACCTTGACCTGTGCGTGTATCGGCGCGCTGAAGACGTACTCCTTACCGTTGGGGAACAGGTAGAACCTCTGCTCACCGGCCGTGGATGCCATAGAGAGCACTCCGGGTATGATGTTAGCCATACGGGTATCCAGCTTCACCTTATAGAACTCACCGGCGGTGTCGCTTATGGTCGTCACGTAATCCACGCCGGCAGCGTTCTGGGCCAGGGCGAGACGGTACTTAATGGGACCGAAGTACTCGTTCCCGAAGATGTCCGTGAAGGAGAGCCTGACCTGTTTCGTATAGACCAGGTAGGTCGTATCGGACATGCCGGCGTAGTCAAGGTACAGGTTGTAGACCTGATAGTTGGCCGAGTCGTTCTTGGGCCAGAACTGTACGAGAGCCCCTTCCTGCCCGGCGTCAAAGTATATCCTGCTATCGGAGTAGAGATACACGTCTATGAACTCCGGGGCTGCGGCATCCGGAAGGATACCCAGGTCCGCTACCGTGGGCGGAAGGGTATCCCTGAAGTCGGCGCTAAAGGAGTAAAGGGCCGTAGCACCGACGTTTATGAAGAGGAAGTAGTAGTTCCCCCGGAGCCCTGCGTCGTCCCTGAAGGACCACCTGTACCGCTCGTCAAGGCTCACCCTCTCCCAGGTGTTGTCGTTTAGATTCACCTTGTACAGAACGAAACCCGGTAAGGTATCAAGGTTCCCACCCACGTACGTGACTACGGAGTTGTAATCCGCTCCGTCAAACCTCAGGTACTTACGACCGGGCTGGTTAACGCTGTACCTGTAGGCTACCAGCGGGAAGGCCACCTTATTCACCACGTTGGCGGCACTGGTGGCGGTGTAGTCCAGAGTGTTGAAGACGTCGTCGCTGGTAAAGTGGGGGTAGTCTGAGAGGGCATCGTCCCACGTCTGGGCGGCCCCCAGCTCTTTGAGGTAGAAGGTCTCCACCTCCTTGTAGAAGTTGGAGCCGGAGGAAAGTATCACGTTGTTCAGGGAGTTGGGAAGGAAGGGGTACCAGAAGAACGGTACGTCGTTCTCGGTGAGGGCGTCCTTAATGGCACCCTCTCCCCCTACGTCCTCAAGGTGGGCTATCCACGGAAGGACCTTCGTTATCTGCGCATCCACGTACACCTTACCGTCGTAGGTGAAAGACGGAACTATGAGAGACACGCTGCTCTTTTCGGGTGTTCCACCCTTTATACCGCCGGCCAGTCCCAAGGGATCGCCGAAGTCCCTGCGGAGAACCTTGTGGGCTATCCAGGAGGCCTTGGCGGCTATCTGGAACTGGTTGAACCACACCGGGTAGAAGTTGTAGGCTTCGGTGGTGTCAAGGGAGTAGGCAGCGAGGCGGGCGTACTGGAAGGCTAAGTACCTGCGCACCTTGGTGGTATCCCAATACACACCGCCGAAGGTACCCTGTGCCGTCTGCTTGGCGTAGTTTATGTAGATGAGGTCGTAGGAGTTCAGGGTGTCGTACACGTCCCAGTACCCCAAGTAGCGCTGATCCTGGGTTACGTCGGACATGTTGAAGGGGGCTATCAGGATAACCACCTTCTTGTCGGGGCTTCTGGTTTTGAGGTCGTCCTTGTTCAGTCCGAGGAAATTCAGTATCCCGTTCGGAACACCTTCAAAGGCCGCTTTGACCGTACCCACGTAGTAATTCACCAGAGAGTCGGGTATGGTGTCGTCGGCCGTGGGCCTGTACCAGTACCCACCGATATACACGCTGTACAGGGCGAAGAACCTGGTGCTGTCCATAGTGGGACTGCTGTTGTCCTTGAAGCGGAACCTTATCTGCACGGGCGTGTTGTCGTTCAAGGTGCCGCAGGGGTAGGAGGAAGGGAGTACCTGAAGCCGTTTAACCGTCATGTCCGGGACTGCGTCGGCGGCGGTTATGGTACCTATAGGGGTCCAGCACGTGGTCGTGTCGTCTCCGTTCCCTATGACCTCAACGTACAGGGTATCCCCGTTCTCCATACCGGTTAGCTTGTAGGTGAAGGTCAGGGTGTCGGGAACGGGTACGTCCGTAACGGATAGGTCAAGCACGGCCGAAGTTAAGGCGTAGGATCCTGTGGAAGGCGTAGCCGTATAGACCACGGCGGGATAGTAGTAAGAACTTCCCACGAGCTCGTAGGTCATACCCCACTCGGGATCGGCGGACCACCCGACGGGAGGGAAGTCTCTGAAGGAGGCAACCTCCACGATGTTCATCGGATAGATGTTCTTCTTCAGAAGGGCGATGTACGCGTACTCCGTTGAGTCAAGTACGGGGACCTTGGTGGGCGTTTCATCCACGGAGAATATGAGCTTGAGGGTGGGTAGATAGACCTCAACGCTGTCCACCCCCATAAGGGGAACAGCCGTTAAGAGGCTCAACGCTATCGCAAACCGTTTCATTTCAAAACCTCCTTAAAAGGTATATACCAGCCCAAACCTGCTGATGTCGGGCATGCGGTAGTTCACGGTATAGGCGTAGTCAAAGGACATACTGGCGAACTTGAGACCGAAGCCGAAGTTCAACACCTCGTCGTGGGAGTCGGAGGTCCACTGGAACCCACCGCGGAACTTCTTGCCAAAGCGGAAGAAAAACATGTCGGCGTAGGAGTACTGAAATCCCAAGTTGTAGGACTCGGCGTTATCGTTGGGGTGATTTACCTCCAGTACCCCTATCAGGGCGTGGTAGGACCTGCGGAATACGTCAAAGGAGAGACCGGCACGGAAGGTAAGGGGAAGGTTGTAGGCCTTGTAGGGCAGCGTGTCCTCAACCACCTCGTTTCCGGTGAAGTTGTATATCACGTAGTTGCCGGAGAGCCTCGGATCCGTACCGAAGTTCTGTACGGTCATACCGATATTCACGCCGTGCCACCCGGTCTCAAACACCGTACCGACATCAACGGCGAAGGCGTAGGTGCTCGTAAAGGACCCAAAGCCTTCGTATATGAGCTTGGGAGCAAGGGCGGCGGAGAACTTGTCCGTGAGGCGTGCCCCCATAACGAAGGCGACGGCCATACCGGTGTAGTTGAACGTACCTTTCTCCTCGTACCCGTTATCCGTAACGACTGTGTGTTTGAAGTTAAGGGATGTGGCGGCGTGTACGTACCCACCGAACTTGAACCTACCGTAGGGGTGTATGTACGCGACGTCGGTAACGTAGGTCTGGACCCAGTAGGGCATGAAACCCACCCCCACCGCCTTACTGCTCATGAACATGGCGGACGCTGGGTTATCAACCATGAGTAGGGGGTCGTCGGTAAAGTAGCTAACCGAGGCCTCTCCCATGGCTCCCACCTTGGGGGAGGTATAGAGCTGGAGGAACTTACTCCCCGCAACTCCGACCTTGGCGAAAGGGTTGTAGTCCCTTTCACCGTACTGAACGACAAGCATCCACAGGATCATTTTCTACCTCCTATCTAAGTACTACGAACTTACCGTAGTACGTCTTCCCGTCCTTATCCACGATGCGCACGAAGTATATACCGGGCGAGACCATACGACCCTGAGGGGTTAGGAGGTTCCAGGAGACGGCACCGGTGGTGGGTAGGTTGTTATACAGCGTCTTGATGTGGTCTCCCGTGAAGGAGTATATGTCTATACGGGCGGAGGCTGGGACGTTGAAGAACTTGATCTCGGGGGTTATACTCGTCGCCGCCCACTTGGAGGATCCGTAGACGGGGTTGGGTGCTATCACGACCCGTTTGGTCCAGTCGGACCCTCCGGAGGGGCCACCGACGTAAATGGGCTTGGGGGAACCGTCCGCACTCTTCAGATAGTTGTTGGCGGAGGACTCAAGGCTGGCACGTATGGCCGGCTCCCAGTCAAAGGCCGTAACGGCGTAGTACAGAGGATAACCCTTCGGAGGATCTCTGTCTATGTACGTATTCTGCCCTCTGAAGGACTTCTCCTCTATCCTATCGCTCACGTCAACGCCGGCAACCGTCTGCCAGTAGTTTATCCAGTACTGTCTGACGGAGTCCTTAAGGGCCGGGTCCTTATCGGCGTCAATGAGTATCTTAACCGGAGGGTTGTTGAACTTGGGCCCGAACTTGGCACGGTATATGGCGTACCCCATGAAGTCTATCTCTTTCTTTATGGGGTCTATGGTGTATTCGGCCCGCTTGTCCCATATCAGGATCACGGAATCTCCCGATGGACCGTAGCTCAAGGAAGGGGTAATGGGCGGTATGGGGATCTTCCAGTGAGGGGCCTCGTTGGGTCCGCAAGGGTGGGCGGGATCGCATAGACCGTTGGAACCGGTGTAGTAGGCCAGTAAGGCCTGATCCATCAGCTGACGGAGGCCCAGCTTGTAAGCCCCACCGTACCAGTAGTTGTCCGTATCTCCGTCCATCCCCTCACCAACACCACCGACAACCACGAACCATAGGGTATCCCCATCGTGTATCCAGTAAGGACCGGTGGATAGGAGGAACCTGTAGTCAAACTGCGTGGCACCGAAGTCAAAGGGATGAGGGGCGAACTTGTAAGGTCTGGTCGCCGGGTGATCCCCCACGATGTAGTCGTAGCGGGCGTTGTCGTCTCCGGGGTCGTTCTCCCAGTTCCACCACTGGTGGGCGTGAGGGTATATTATGCGCACGTTGTCTCCGGAACCCGTGCTTTTGGCCAGCGTTATAGGACGGCAGAGAGAGCCGACGCTCTGTCCGTTCGTGGCGGTTAGGTCGTTATCGCTCGGAGGGGCGTATACGAGCCTCATGCCGATGTATCCCTTACACATCCCGTTATCTCCGATGTCCTCGCCGGTCTCGGAGGGGTTGTCCCAGTCGTAGATCATAGAAGTGTTGCGAGGTATCAGGTAGTAGTAATACACCGTGTCCAGTTGATCCGGGTTGTCCCTACTGGGACGCACCAGCATGAAGGAGTCGGGACGAGCACCGGCACCGAAGTGGGCCTCGTAGTAAGCGATGGTTATCTCCTTCTCCTTGGGATCGTCCCCCCAGATGGTGTAGCCGTCGGGTATATCGTCGGGCGTGTGGATGGTCGTGTCTATAAGGACGGACACGCTGTCCTCCCACCCCATCGGATGGGCCATGAGGGAGATATTACAGTCCTCGGGAGCGCCGTCGTAATAGACCAGGTCGTCTATGTGCGGCTCCGTAGCGTCGGCACCGCATACGTCGGCATCGTAGTTCCATGCGACGTATATCTGCAGGGAGTCGGGCTTGTTGTCGGATATGTCAAAGGAGTCCTTGACGAAGGTGACACCTATCTCGTACGCGAAGAACTGGTTGTAGGGGTCGTGGGGCCACGAGAGTATCCTCTCTATGACCTTAAGACCGGTGTGTCGCCCGCTGTTCCTCGTGTCGTTCTTGAAATCCTGATAGCGGGCCTCAACGTCAAGGAAGGATTTGTCGGCACCTATGAAGGCGAAACCCGTAGGGCCGTTATCGGGACTGGGGGACCATTCTCTGAGTCCGTAGTCGTACGTCGTCACGTACTTGTTCCCCTGGAAGAAGGCCGCTATCCAGACCCTTCCGTCCCACAGGTAATACACGTTCTGCCCGGGGGTGTTTCCGGGTCTGCTGTACCCCGGAAGGATGAGGTTGGCGTCCCCGTGCTCCCCGAAGTTGGTAAAGGTGGTCCATACGTCTCCCACGGAGAGCACGTACTGTTTGTCCGAAGTGGCAAGTACACGGAAGTCTCCCGCGTTGCCTTTGGGAACCCTATCCCTACCCCATAGGGGAAGGGCTAAGGCCGTCAACGATAAGAGTAATGCGTACCTCTTCATTTCCTACCTCCTTACCTCTGCTTCCACGTGATCTGCAGGCCGTACCTCGTAAGCCTGCCCCTCTTATACACCGTCGGATCCTTGGTCGGCCCCTCGGGGTCTCCGAAGTAGTAGAAGTAGTTCTGGTCGGCGTAGGAGACGACGGTACGGTCGTTCAGGAGGTTGTATATGTCCGCGAACAGACGAAGGTTAGCACCGAAGGGTAGGCCGAAGCTCTTGTAGATACGGAAATCTACGTTATGGGTAGCGGGGAGACGGAGGCTGTTCATCCTCTCAAGGACGTCGCGGGGGCTACGCAGAGGAGGAGACCATGGGGTACCGGTACCGAAGGTGTAAATCAGAGACACACCGTACCCCGTCATGAACTGGAGAGATAGGGTCTTACGGATCAGGGGTATATCGTAGGAGACCACGGCATTCACAACGTGCCTCTGGTCCCAGTCTACGTAGTGCTCCTCGGCGTACTCCGGCGCTATACCCGACCACGTGAGGGCATATAGGGCGTACTGGTTGGCGAAGCTCGCCTTGGCGAACTGCAGGGTATATGCCAGATTCAGGGTGAGGAAGCGGAGGTAGGGGTTGCTTCCACCGGGGGTCTTCGTGAAGTCTATCTCAACTCCTCTCACGGAACCGAAGTCCTGGTTCACGAAGGTGGTGTATTGCCACCCGGTGTTCCCTATGTATATCCACTTGCTCTGTACCAGGTCCGCTATGTCCTTGTAGAAGGCGGTTATGTCTATGACCGTGTAGGGGGTGAAGGCGTGCTTTATACCGACCTCGTAGGATATGGTCTTTTCGGGCTTGAGGGAGGGGTTACCCATTATGTTGAAGGCGCCCGTGAAGAACCAGTACTGGTTTGCGAACAGCCACCTCAACCTCGGTATCTGGAAGTAGTGGCCGTAGGTGAAGTGGAGGACGTCGTTCTCGGATATGGGGTGAGAGATACCTATACGGGGGCTTACGTAGAACGTGGGGCTGACCCTCTTGGGGTCCCGGAGGAAGAAGGTGTCCCTCGTCGTTCTGTCGTTGTACCACCAGGAGGAATCCCTGTTGAATATGGGTCCTATCTGGGCGAGCGTTATATCTTTTACAGGGTTCAGGAGATCGCCCGGTACCCACGCGTTGGGGTTGTAGTAGTCAAACCTGAATCCGACGTTGGCTATGAAGCCCTCAAACTCCATCTTATCGCGGATGTAGTACGCCCCCTTGTACGGCTGGGCATCCACTAAGTCTATGTAGATGTTCCCACCGGAGGCGTAATACACGTCCGTCTGCTTTATGTCGTACCTGTAGAACTCAAAGCCCGTCTTAAACTCGTGCCCCTTAAGACCGAAGGGGTCCTGAGATAGGAAGTCCAGACGGGTGCTCCACGTCTTCGTATTACGGGTGTAGAAAACCCGCTTCGGCCACGTATAAGGCTCGGGCGTGTAGATGTTTGAGAACACCATCTTGGTGGTGCACGCCTCCACCTTCCCGTCTACGGGAACGTAACAGTTCTTGATCCGATAGACGGTATCAACCTCCACGGGGTTGCCACTGCTGTCGTAGAGGGTGTCGCCGTAGGCTATGAGGACGGTGTCGTTCGTACCCTTAACCACACCTAAGTAGTAGTTCTGGCGCTTGGTACTCTTTACAAAGGTGGGATAGTATCCCTGCGGAGGGGTCTCCCACCAGAAGGTACGGAGCTCCACCCAGTTCCCGTTATCCTCGTGGACGAGGTTGGGGTCAAGGGCGCGACCTATGAGCTTCAGCATGTCGGGGTCCACCTCAACCAAGAGGTCGCCGTCGCGATCCGTAAAGTCGGCTACCCCGTCCTTGTCTATGTCTATGAAGGGTAGATAAAGGCGATAGGTGTTGAAGTACCCTACCCTGAACTCCAGATAGGACTTGGGGGAGGGAGCGTAGTTCACTCCGGCGGCGAACTGCCTGTTCTTGGACTCTATTACGGGCATGCGGGCCAGAAGTAGCCTCCAGTTGGGGTAGAAACCGAAGGCGTACTCTCCGTCCGTTCCTACGCTCCCGAAGAACAGCTTGACCTTGGGGGTGACGAACCACGAGAGCTTAAACTGATAGGAGCCTTCCCTCCTCATGCCGTTCTGGTAGGTACCCTGAGTGGTGGTGTAGTCGTAAGAGAGGTAAAAGCGGAGGGCATCGTAGAAAGGAAGGACCGGGCCACCTATACCGATTATCGGACGGAAGTAGTTCTCTCTCCACGGGTACTTAAAGTAGTCCTTGCCTATGAAGTAGGTAGCGAAGTCCGTAAAGTACGGATCCTTCTTACCGAACTCCGCGAGGTTTTTGCTGTAGATGTCAGCGCGCTCCCTATCAAAGCTCATGAGGTCGTTCCAGTACTCCGAGCCGCTCTTACCGTTCCCCAGCCTGTACTTATCCCCACCGTAGAAGTAGGGGGGCTGGAAGTACTTCATGTAGGGGTCCCCAACGTTGGTGTTGAAGAATCCCCCCATACCGATGCTGGAGAAGGTCTGGAATGAGAACTCGTACTTGTCGGTACCTTCACGGGTGGCCACCTGCACCACACCGGAGGAGGCGGAGCCGTACTCCGCACCGAAGCCACCCTTACTTACGGAGGCCTCCTGTATGGCGTTCAGGGGCAGGTCCACGCTCTGATACCCTGTGTAGGGATCCGTCACCTCTACGCCGTCTACGACGTAAGATACCTCACCGGGACGACCACCGCGCACCTGTATCACACCGCCACTCACCCTGACACCGGAGGAGAGCGATATGGCCTGCTCCAGCGATGCGACGGGTATGTTCTGTATGTTCTCTCCCTTCACCACGGACTTACTCTCGGTCTCGTCCTTCTTTATAACCTTCTCCTTGGCCTCTACGACCACGGCCTTGACTTTGATGGCCTTGGAGGGGAGATGGAAGTTGATCTCCGTAGTGTGGTCGGCATCCACCACGACGTTTTTAACTATCTGGGGCTTGTATCCTATGGCCCGGGCCTCAAGGGTGTAGGTCCCGGGAGGAAGCCTCAGGAGAACGTAGTACCCGTTCTCGTCGGCGTAGGTCCCACCCTTGGCGGGACCGCTCACGATCTTGACGATCGCGGCCGGTATAGGCTCGCCGTTTTCTGCGCTAACGACCCTACCCGCTATCTTACCGTACTGTCCGAAGAGCGGGAGGGCTACAAGAAGGGCGAAAAGTCCCACTAAGAAGCGTTTCATATTCACCTCCTTTTTAAAGGTGCTGTTATAACTCTCCCCCTTCCTCACCCTGAAGAACCCCATACCTCACCTCCTCAGCTTGAAGATGAAGGGCTGTATTATCTTAACCTTCACGGGGATACCCTTCTGCTTGGCCGGTTTGAACTTCATCTTCCTCATGGCTGCGAGGGCTGCCTGGTTGAAGATCTCGTTGTCGGAGTACTTTACACGGGCGTCTATGACGTTCCCGTTCTCGTCTATAACGGCTTCAACCAGCACCTTACCCTCAAGGCCGGCCTGACGGGCTATCTCGGGGTACTCCGGCTGTACGTTCACGACCGGCTCCGGAGGTTCATCCACCTCGTACACCTGAAAGACCTGAGATGGAGGGGGAGGAGGGGGTACGTCCTCTTCGTTGAATTCAACCGTCTCGGCTATGTTTATGGTGTCCTGCTCGGCCTCGCTCTCAACCTCCTCAACCTCCTCCGGTAAGGCCACCTTGGGTTTAGGGGGTGGAGGAGGAGGCTCCTCAAACTCCGTCTGGATGTCTATCTGTTCAAGGGCCGTCTCTTGCGCCTTCTTTGGCTTGTAATTTTCAATCTTGCATCCTTTACCGAAGAGAAAGGCGCCGATCACGACGATGAGGGACAGAGTAAAGGCGAGGTTTAAGTCCCTCGTGTATTCCGTTTCCAATTCGCTCTCAAGGAAGATCCTCTTTACGAGGCTCTTCTTATCCTTCTCCCTCATTGTCCTTTCCTCGTGGCAAATACGACCCTGAGGGCGTTGGCCTCCCTCAAAGCCTCCATAACCTTATACACGTACCTGTAGCGCACGTTCTGATCCGCCTTTATATCCACTATCAGGGCGGGGTTGTCGGCCATCTTGGTCCGGAAGATAACGGCGATCTTCTCCGGAGGGACGATGTTGTCATCTACGCTTACCTTACCGTTCCGGCCTATCCAGACGAAGGCTAAGTCGCGCTGCTTGAGGATACGCTCCGTGGTCTTGGCAAAGGGGAGCTGGACGGGGAGACCCTGAGCCTTACGGAACACGGTCACGGTCATGAAGAATATTATAAGGAGGAAAGCTATATCGGACATGGAGGCCGTGGGGATCTGGGCCTTCATCTCCTTTTTACGCTTTAGCCTCATGATCCCTCCTCCTTTATTACGCCTAAGCCCACCTTCTTACCCCCGGCGGCCTTAACGGCATCAAAGGCCTTTATCATCATACCGTAGGGGGCGTTTTCGTGCGTACGGATGAGTATAATGAGCTTCTTGTTCTCCTCTAACCGTCGTTTCACTTCCTCTTCAAGGCGGTTGGGATCTATCTGCTGGTCGTTAAGGAAGACCTCCCCCCTGTCGTTTATGGAAATCTTCAGCAGGTTCTTGCTCGCTATCTTCAGCTCCTGCGGTTTATCCTTCTTCTCCGGAAGTAAGAACTTGAGCCCCTTCTCCCGGGCGAAGTTGGTCGTGGTCATGAAGAATATGATGAGGAGGAAGGCTATGTCGGCCATGGAGGCGGTCGGGATCTCCGCCTCCTCCTCCATCTTCTTCCTCTGTACGATGGCCATCCTAAGCCTCCCTGACTATACCCGCCTCGGCGAGGTACTCAAGGAGGAAGTTGGCCGCCTCTTCTATCTGCCTCTGATAGGAGTTTATCCTGTCCATGAATATAGCGTAAAGGAGCGAGAATGGGGCGGCTACGATCAGACCGAAGGCGGTGGTTATCAGGGCCTCGGATATACCCGCGGCCACGACGGTAGGCTCAACCTCCCCGGCCTTGGCTATAGCGTCAAAGGCGTTTATCATTCCGGAGACGGTTCCCAAGAACCCTAAGATGGGGGCGAGGGTAACGGACGCGGCTATGTATATCATCCCCCTGTCCAAGAAAGCCAGCTCGCGGATGGCCCTGCGGGTCATGGCCTCCTCCACGACGACCTTGGACTTGCCCACCTTCTCAAGGCCGGCGGCTAAGACTTTGGCTACGGGGTTCTTCTGGTTGGCGAGGAACTCTATGGCCTCGTTGACGCCCTTCTCCTCTATTATCTTGATCACGTGTTCCACGAGCCTTATGGGGTTGACGCGGATCTTCCAGAATAGGGAGTAGAACCTCTCTATGGAAATGGCCGTAGCTATTATGGCGACGAAGAGGATGAACCACATCATCACGCCGCCACGCACGAACAGGTCTCTCAGGGTCTCTACCATGATGTTGGTATTATACGCCTGTACCCGACCACGTAGGGGCTACCCTACCCGCCTCACTATGCAGAGGGGGGTCTGCTGTGAGGCCTGACCTAAGGGATTGTCCCTGAAGACGGCCTTGACGAAGTCGGGGGTTATGTCGGGATGGGATATGCCCAGAGCTTCAACACCTAAGTCGTTCGCATCCACTACCACGACGGGGGCGCCTATCCTATCCGATATTTTACGGGCTACGCCGTCCGGATCCTTAGGTGGCAGTTTGGCGTAGCGGTTGTAAGGGGGGAGGGTGTAGGGGGTGGGGCCGTCTATGGCCGAGACGTTCTTCCCGGCTATCCTGTAGAAGAGGCCGCGAATACCTAAGGGTCTGGTCAGTGCGGCCACGGAGGCGGCTAAGAGGATCCTCGGGAGGCCGGCCTCCCTTATGGCCAGCTCCATGGTCCAGGGGCTCCCGAGGCCTATACCGTGGGGGCTCTTGGTAACGAAGCGGGAGAGGAGACGGGCCCATAGGGAGGGCTTTATTTCGTCTATGGGGTAAGCTCTACCCTGCGCTATGGCAACAACCTTCTCGGATACGAAGACTACGTCCCCTCGCTTTAGGTGGGGACGGACGTACCTCTCAACTACGGAGACTATGTCTTCCCCCGGTTTTATGACGTGAGTGCGCACCGGATAGCGTGCCCACACCTCATCTCCCACCCGAATCGTCAGGCTCTTTCCCGGGTTGGGTTGCAGTTCCATGAGCGTATTCTATGGGGAGGGGAAATAGGAATGTACTATGAGGTTGCAATACTTAAGAATGCGAAACGTTAAGCTTTTTTACATAAAAATGTTCAACTGTAAAATCTCTCCCCCATGAAAATCTACGTTGCTAAGGTGCAGGGTATGACCTGCCCCCATTGCGCGATGAAGGTAAAGAAGGCCCTTGAAGGGGTCGGATACTCCGACGTACAGGTCTCCCTTGAAAAGGGGGAGGCGCGTTTTAAGAGCGAGGAGGAGGTCTTCTTTGAAGAGGTGGCGGAGGTGATACAGGGGGTGGGGTACGAGTTAGTGGAGATCAAAGAGGAAGAGTAGCGGAAGAGAGTACCACCTTCGGTGAGAACGACACCTCCTCTCGGGGGTAGAATCGTCTTCCATGCTCATCAGGGACGATAAGGTTATCTTTGAAAAACACAGGGAAGGAACGGCCCGTTTCCCGGTTCCCGACTTTCCCGCCGAGTACGGCATTCCCCCGGAGCTAAGGCGCACCGTCCCTCTGGATCTTCCGGAGGTTCCGGAGAACGAGGTGATCCGGCACTACGTCAGGCTCTCCCAGAAGAACTGGGGTGTGGATATAGGTTTCTACCCACTCGGATCATGCACGATGAAATACAACCCCAAGTTTAACGAGGACGTTTCCCGTCTCCCCGGCTTTACCCACCTGCACCCCCACTCCCCTACCCATCTGGTACAGGGAGCCTTGAAGCTCATGCACGACCTTCAGGAGTACCTGAAGAGGCTCACGGGGATGGACGGGGTCACCCTTCAGCCGGTTGCCGGCGCCAGCGGGGAGCTGACGGGCATATTCGTAATAAAGGCCTACCTGAAGCACAGGGGGGAGGCCCACAGGGACGAGGTCCTCATACCGGACTCCGCCCACGGAACCAACCCGGCCACATCCTCAATGGCGGGTTTTAAGGCCGTTGAGGTTAAGTCCAACGATAGGGGAACCCTTGACGTTGAGGACCTAAAGTCCAAGCTATCCGACAGGACGGTGGGCCTGATGATCACCAACCCCAACACCTTAGGCCTGTTTGAGAGGGACATAAGGCGGATAACGGATTTGGTTCATAGGGCCGGGGGGCAGGTGTATATGGACGGGGCGAACTTCAACGCCCTGATGGGGTGGGTCAGTCTGGCCGACTTAGGTATAGACGTCGTACATCTCAACCTCCACAAGACCTTCTCCACACCCCACGGTGGAGGGGGACCGGGTGCCGGTGCTGTACTCGTCAGGGAGCACCTCAAGGACTTCCTACCCGTCCCCGTAGTTGAGTACGATGAGAAGGAGGATAGGTACTATCTGGACTGGGAAAGGCCCCTGAGCATAGGTAAGGTACACGCCTTTTACGGGCACTTTTTAGTGATGGTTAGGGCCTACGCGTACATCCTGTCCATGGGCGGAGAGGGTCTAAAGCAGGCGGCCGCCGACGCCGTTCTCAACGCCAACTACCTCCGCCACTTAGTTGAGGGAGAGTACAGGATAGCCTATCCAACCCGGAACATGCACGAGTTCGTGGCTACAGCCTCCCCTATAAAACGGGATACTGGGGTGCGCACGTACGACATAGCCAAGAGGCTCCTTGACTACGGCTTCCACGCTCCTACGGTGTATTTCCCCCTCATAGTACCGGAGGCCCTCATGATAGAGCCCACGGAGACGGAGACCAAGGAGAGCCTTGAGGCCTTCGCCGACGCTTTAATAAGGATAAAGAGGGAGGCCTACGAAAATCCCGAGCTGGTGAAGGAGGCACCCCACGGCACCCCCGTAAGGCGGCTTGATGAGGTGAGGGCGGCGAAGCAGCTGAAGGTGAAGTGGGAGGGTAGTTAGCCCCCTTAGAATGCCCTTCATGTTCGTTCTGATAGCGCTATCGCCCAGGGTGCCGGTTAGTCTTTACGTCTACGAGGAGCATTGGGGTGCGAAGATACCGTTAGCGAAGGTTGAAGGAAAGAGTGGGGTATCCCTGCGGACGATGAACATCCAGACCCTTTACTGTCGCATAGACGTGCCGGACTCCCTGCTGGATCCGGAGAGGTGGAAGAGGCTGAAGGATAAGTACGCCATGTTTCAGGGGGCGAACCTCCCCACGTACCACTTCAGGTACAGGTACGGGGACATGCTGAAGGAGGTTGAAACTTACGGTCCCCCCGACGCCCAACCCTTCCTGAAGTCCGTATTCACGTCTCTGATGCGGGCTCCCTGTAAGGGGGAGGTGAAACCCAGGAGGATAACCCTTGAGTGGAGGGAGGTGCAGGTCAAACGGAAACCCATACCGGCCGGTAAGTACGAGGCCCTTATAGGTAAGACCGAGGTGAAGGGGAAGGACTACGACTTAGCCTACGACCTCTTAAAGAGGTTCGGGCACCGTGCCTTTACGGGCGTCATCCTTATGGACAGCAGGAAGAGAACGTGGCAGGTCAGGGTGAAGGTTGAGATCTGATAACGCGGAAGGTAAAGGTAGAATCTTGTACGTGAAACAGGTAAGTGGTCGGCAATTTACGGAGTAGCCATAATCTAAATAATAAGCGGCTTAAAGTAGATTATTTTATAGCCGTAATGCTATATGCATACAGGGAGCTGCATCATCTGTATAATACACACTTATGTTCGTAATCCTTATTTCACAGAGTTGTTTGAGCTTTAGCGGGGTTTGGAGAATTACGGATAATCCCGCGCACGATTACTTCGGAGCGGACGGAATAGTGTGGCCCCAATTCTTCAATGAGAGGACTCCTCAGAGCCTATACCTGGTAGGTGACACCGTCCATATTCTCTGGACCAGAGCCGGCGCAGGAAACCGGTACAACAGATCCAGTGATCGCGGCTCCAGCTGGGAGTGGTGCTCGGGGTCGGACTGCCTGGGAATCCGGGTACTCAACTACGGATGGGAATCCTCAATATTGGCAAGGGACTCGGTGGTATATTCCATAGCGTACTGCTGGGACTGTTCCCCTTCCTCCTACGTACCCTTTAACAGGTCCTTTGATAACGGAAGTACGTGGGATTATACCCCCAGTGGAAGGAACGTGTTTTCTGCCGATGAGTACGGGGGGGGACCGAGGAACCTTGATGCTCCCGTAATGGAAGCATCTCGCTCTCCGGATACCGTACTTCTCGTGGTGGATGCGTACTCCCACGGTGTAAGGGTCAAACGTACCTTTGATGGCGGAGATACATGGGGACCTTCCGGGGGCATACCCGTGGCTGCACCCTCCTCTTCCCACGAGAGGCATCCCCAGATAACCCATAATGGAGGAAACCGATTTTCGGTGTGCTATACGGATTTTCCCTACATCATGGTCACGCACTCCACGGATTACGGAGCCACCTGGACCTCACCGGTACCCGTTGGAACTTTATCTACCAACCTCCACTATAACTCCTGCCACATAGCATCGTCCGGAAATTACGTTAGCGTCGTATGGTTTGATAAAGTGGGAAGTGCCATAAACGTCTTCTACAGGGAGTCGGTGGATGGGGGCCTTACGTGGAGGCCCAGGGAGAATATAACTTCTTTGAGCGCTCCTGCCGATACGGCTGCCGGTGCTACGGTGGCAAACCGTTTGGGTGTGGTGTATATCACCTGGTTTGAGAAATCCTCCCGAAGCGGTGGAAACTTTGAGGTATTCTCCACGTGTAAAGCGGGTCCGGATTCCGCGTGGTACCCCGTTCAACGTGTCTCCAACACCCCGGGACGTTCCCTATGGCCTATGGTAGGTTACTCAAGGGGTTTCGGATACGGTATAGTATGCTGGCAGGATAACACTCCCGGGAACTACGAGATCTATTGCAGTCGTTTTATACCCCTGGTCGCGGGAGGAGATCTCGGTTCTTCTGAAGGGGAAAAGCAGAGAGCGAAGTCATTTGAGATCAGAGGCAGGACTCTGAAGATCTTCGGATCCTATGCCCTTTACTCGGCCAGCGGTCATCTGATAGGGAGAGGAAACGGTGGCAACTTTTCTCTCCCTCCCGGCGTGTATTTCATCATAACCGGGGAAGGGAGAGCCACAAAGGTCGTCGTCAGATAGTGGCACCATCCGCTCGGAGGAGCGCGAGTGCCAGTAGTAAGCTTACTTACCCTCCTCTATCATCCGCAGGACCTTCCGAAAGTAAGGTTTGAGACGTCTGCGGTTCTCGTCCCAGACGGCCCTGAGGGAGTTCTGGAAGCTGCCCGTCAGGAACCTGTTCTCCCAGAAGACGTACCAGACGACGGCGTCGGCGTAGTGGCGTTTCCTTATAGCGTAGGTCATGCCAGCGAAACCGAGGGAGACGGCCAGAAGGGTCTTCACGCCCTGCCACGGCCTGCCCGCATATACGAGCCCCATTCCGGGAACTATGTTGAACAGGATGGCCCTCTTGGGATCAAGGAGAGGAGGCACCTCCTCGCGCAGGGAGTCCGCGAGTGGGTGGGGAAGGAAGTTCAGAAGGTACGCGTTGTACAGAACCACGTCCCTGTGGGTGAAGCACACCGTATCCTTGAGTAGCTCCCTCGCCCCATCAAGGTAGAACTTCCCCAACATCAGGACGAGGCGGTACCTTTTGGCCTTACACCCCCCCTCTCGGGAGAGGACGTTTATAGCCGATAGGGTATCCCCGGAGAGTGCCAGAGCCCGGGCGTAGAGGTAGGTGGATCCCACCCTAAGGGCTTCAATCTGGGCCGCTTTACCGTCTCCGACACCCAGAAGGTACAGCACGAGTAAGGTATCGCCTATTCCCAAGTCCCTATTTTAACCGTGGAAGGACATCCCGTTCTCCCTTAGAATTATACCCTATGAACAGGAAAGGTGAAGATACTCTTTTGTTCGTAATGGGTCTTCTTACGGGTATTACGATAGGGGCCCTGGCAACGCTCCTGACTACCCCCTATACCGGAAGGGAGGTAAGGGGAAAGCTCATGGACAGGAGCAGGGAAGCCCGGGAGAGACTGAAGGAGCTGAGAGCGCAGATAGAGAGGGAGTTTAACGAGAGGTCCGGAAAGCTGAAGGGGGAAGCCGCCGAACGGTTTGAAACCCTACGGAGGAAGGTGGATGAGCTCTTAGATAGGCTGGAGACCTACCTGTCCTGACGGAGGGGCAAGATGTGAGGACCCTGGTGCTATCCGACGTACATGCTAATCTGTTCGCGTTGGAGGCGGTCCTGAACTTTCTAAAAGAAAAGGGTATCGGGTACGACCGCGTTGTATCTCTGGGGGACTACGTTGATTACGGCACCCGTCCCAACGAGGTGATAGAGTGGTTCAGGGAGAACTGCGACCTTTGTCTCTTAGGGAACCACGACGCCGCCCTACTGGACGGGAGGGAGAGGAGGTACTTTTCGGACCTTGCCAGCGCATGCAGTCTATGGACGGAGAGGGTGATAAAGGAGGAAAACCGTAGGTTCATCGGCTCCCTAAGGCCCATATTCAGAGAAGACTCCGTACTTTACGTGCACGCGGCTCCGGGGGATCCTATATGGCAGTACATCTTCAACGTTGATGAGGCCTCCCAGGCTTTCAGGAACACCAACGCACAGGTGATATTCGTGGGGCACACCCACGTACCCTCTTACTTCGCCCGCTACAAGAACGTGGTTGTGGGGGGGCAGGTGGTTAGCGACCACGTTAAGATGAGGCTACTCCCCTCCGTGCGCTACATAATAAACCCCGGCTCTGTAGGGCAACCGAGGGACGGCCTCGGGGGAGCATCCTTCGGCATATACGATCCGTCCGAACCCTCCTTCACGTGGTACAGGGTGGAGTACGACATCTCACCCCTGAAGAGGGAGATAGAGGAGAACGGTCTCCCTAAGGCCCTTCTCTCTTACTTCCTGTGAGTCCCGCCACGACCCCCACGCCGAGGGTGAGGAGGTCGGTGGCCAGAATCACCAGACGGGTGAGGAGGGCGAAGACGGAGGATCGGACGTCGTACCCCATTACGCTGGAGATTATAGCCTCCCTTATACCCAAGCCGGCCGGGGTAAGGGGAAGGACGTAGGAGGCCACGAAAGAGAAGGAATACACGAAGGCTATCTCGGGATAGCCTTTCCCCCAGCGGATACTACGCGCTACGAGGTAGGCGGCGTACCCGGAGAAGGCCCAGTAGAGGGTGGCGAACAGGACCGCCAGTAGTACGAAGTCCCACCGTTTGGGGTAATGCCTAACTTTGGGAAGCCACCTTTTAGTTATCAGGATGGCGTACTTCCAGAGAAAGAGTAAGACTATCAGAACAACCGTTATTGAGGTTTGAAGCGTGGGAAAGCTGGGCCTTACGAACGAGAAGAGGGAAGCCCCCACCATCAGGACGAGATGTTCGTAGAACATGGCCGATACGACCACGGAGGCCGGATAGGGGAGGAGAGAGGCCCGCCCCACGAACTGCCATACCTTACCCGGTATGTACCTGCCCACAGCAGACACGAACCACGAGTTTACGGCCTCTCTCGGTTTTAAAGGTACCCCGAAGGCCCTACCCACGAAGAACCATACCACGGGCAGAAGGGAGTACGAGGCCACCATCAGGGCCGTAGAAAGTAGGAAGAGGGGCGGGTTAAACTCTATATCCCTTATCCTGTGGAAGTCCCTCAGGAGGGGGTAGAGGGCGAACAGGACACCCAGAACGGCTACGGAGTACCGGAGTACCTTTTTCAAGCCGGAATTCTACCCCCGCCCTTACTTTAACTTAGGTGGTGTTATCTCTATCTTAACTTCGGGGGCGACCTTCAAGCTCTCCACCGATGGCACCTCTGGAAGATTACGCCAATAGATGACCTTCCCCGCCCTAACGTACCCCCAACCGGTGCTGTCCCTAACCAGAAAAACGTCCTCCGTGTATAGGTCCACGTATCTGTACTTCGGTTTAACCAGCCACCTGCCAGAGGTGTCTATAATGCCCCACCCGTCCCCCGTTTTCACCTTTGTCCATCCTGCTCCGGTAAAAGGGTAGACCTCTTCAACGTAGGAGTCCGTAAGGCGACGTCCGGAGGTGTCCAACAGTATCCACCCCTCCTCCGTCCTGCCCCAAAATAGCCCGTACCCCGCCCTCTCAACGTGGAGGTACTTCGGAGGTATCCTGTACTCCCCGTCCTTCCCTATAACCCCGTACCGTCTATTCCGCCTATCCTTTACCGTAGCCATGCCCTCCTTGAACTCCCCGGTCCAGATGAGGCGTGGAGGGACAACCACTTTCCCGAGCGTATCCACGTATCCGTAGCGCATGCCGTCCGGGGAGAAGGGGGCCAGCCCCTCCGAGAACTTACCCAGATACTTCGCACCTCTTATAAAGAAGAGTACCTTTCCCTCCGGCGTCATGGCTCCCCACCCACTGTCCGCCTCAAAGGATAAGAGGACCCTCTTTGCCTTCACCTTCCCCTCACCCTCCCCCACCCTCCCGCAGGAGAGGAGTACGGCCACCGTTATGGGCAAAAGGTAAGGTCGTTTAAACACCTCAAGATTCTACGGTGGGATACCAAAATACCACTTACCCCTTCACTTCCCGATCCCGAACGGTATTCCTTATACGAACTCCGGTTCTATCTGAACGTTCTGCTTCAGGTAGTCGTAGGCCTTTCTTATCAGGTAGCGGTTCCGGAGCTCGTCGTACTTCCCCCTCTTCCGGGCCTCTTCAAGGAACTTCTCGGGGTCCGGTTTCCCCTCCTCCTTCAGGTACTGTACGATCTCCTCGTCCGTAATGTCAAGGTCCTTCTCCTCTATCAGCTTCAGAATGATGAGATCCCGGGCCACTATGAAGGCGGCGTTCTGGAGGGCGGCCTCCTCAACCTCCTCCGGGGGAACCTGTTTTGCTATCTGGGGCTTTATGTCCTTATAGACCTGATAGACGAGGGAGGGGGGTGGATCAAAGGGAGCGAGACGCAGGATCTCCTGTATTATGCTGTTCTCCAGCTCAAACTCCGCCTCCTTCTGCGCTTCCTCAACGAGCTCCTCCCTTATCTTATCCCGGAGCCTATCCGGTGGGTACCCCAACAGCTCGGCCACTTCCTCGTCCGAGGGGTAGAGCATCTCAAACACCTTCTTTATGACGTACACCTCCTCCTCACCCTCCTCCTCGCCGGGTAGAACGACCTCGTCCCCTACCCTCTTCCCTAAAATAGCGTTGTAAAGGTCTTCGTCCAGCTCGTCGGCCTTCACGTATATGCGGGCCCTCTTTCTCTCCCCTTCCTCTCCGTCCTTTCTCACGAAGAACTCGGCCAAGACCACGTCCCCCTCCCTTACCTCCCGGTCAACGGACTGGAGGCTGGCGTTTTCCTCCTTGAACTCCTGAATCCTCTCCTCCACGTCCGCGTCGCTTATCTGCTTTATTCTCTTCTTAACCTTTATCTGGGAGAGGTCCGGAAGAAAGATCTCGGGGTAGATCTCAAACTCAACCGTAAACTCGTAGGAGTCCTCGTTTTCACTCTCCGCTTTTACCTTGGGTGATGATATGAGCCTCCATCCCCTCTCCTCAATCAGGGCCTTCACCCTCTCGTTGAGAGCCTCCGATACGGCCTCCTCCCTTATCTCCTTCGCGAACCTCTGCTTAACTATGGAGAGGGGTGCCTTGCCCGGACGGAAGCCGGGTATCCTAACCCTGCGTGCTATCCTGCGGGCTGCCTTATCCACGTACTTCTCTAAATCCTCCTTCGGTACGACTATCTTTTCCTCCTTTAGAGACTTCCTCTCTTCCATAAGCGGCTATTCTACTGGAGAAACGAGGCCTTTACCTCCAACGTTAAAATACACCTTCATGCTCCGTAAGGTATGTGCGTTTTTGACGGTGTGGGCCGTAATATGGACCCTGATAGGGGGGTTGTACATCGGACGGATCGGAATACTAGCCCTTTTCAGGGATAGGAGGCTCACGTTCAGCTTAACTAAGGAGGGACTCACACGCTCAATAAGGGAGGTGGCCAAGCTGGTGGTGTTGGAAGTGCAGAGGGAGTACGAGGTGCAGGATACGGTGTCCCCCATTTTGAGCGGCCCTGTGAAGTTAGGAGGGAGAAAGACCGTCCTCAAGTTCGTCGTCACCTTTCGGCTGGCCTTTGATGTCTCCAAGATAAGACCCCGGGACGTCTCCCTCTCCAGCGATGGAGATACGGTGTCGGTTGAGGTGATACTTCCGGAGCCGGAGGTTATGGTGTCCGTGGACAGGTGGTGGGTGGTATCCGAAGAGGTGGGGATATTCGGGACCCCTATGCGGTCCTACGAGGCCTCACCGGTGTTCAGCTACATAAAGGGGATCGCGCGAAAGCGCATGAAGGAGGAGCTGCCCTCCTGGAGTTCAAAGCTTTCGGAGCGGATGGAGAAGGTTATGGGGAACCTGCTCACGGCGATGTTAGGGAAACCCGTACGTTTCAAGGTAAAAGGGTTCAGGGTCGTGCCCGAGGGCCCGCGGTAGATCACAGTGTCCTGCCGACGGTATCGTTTCGGGTATAAAGCGATGCCTACTAAGGGATCCATCCCCTTGCTGCACCTGACCCGAACGTTTCCGGTTTAAGGCGGAACAATAAACGAACGAACATCCCAAATAGTACGGTTCGCAACGGGCGAGGCCAAGCTTCCGACAGAACTTTTCGGCGTAAGGGAATATTTCACGTTTCTGAATTATTGTTCATTTTCAGAGGTATTTTGAAACAAGCAAATATTCCGGCAGTATAATATTCCCATCATGATGGGAATTATTTTGGTCGTTGGGCAAGCGTGCCCTTCCAGCGCATGGTGCGGCTTTAAGAGGGATAATTCGGGGAACGGTAGGGCTCTGGTTACAGCCCTATTTTCCGGGGTATCCTCCCTAACACCTCTATGGCAAACCGGTCTCTCGGCAGCGACAGGCATATACTCCGGGCCGTCCGTTATAGACGTAACCGGGGACGGAATACCCGACATAGTGGTGGGTGACGACGACGGCACTCTCCGGTGTTTCAACGGCCCCGACGGAACCGTACTCTGGAGCATAAGCGTAAGCAATTCCATATACTCCACACCGGCGGTCGGGGATCTGGACGGGAATCCGGCAACCATGGAGGTGGTCTTCACTTATGGTAGCAACGTCCGTGCCGTCAGGGGGGCCGACGGTAGCACCCTATGGACGTCCTCGTGCAGTGGTTATACCTACAACGGTTCTCCCCGCATAGTGGATTTGAACGGGGACGGCTTACAGGACGTGGTGGTTTCCACCTCTTCCTACGTGTGCGCCTTTAACGGAAGCGACGGCTCCCTCCTCTGGAGCACCGGATCCGGCAGGGGTAGAAGTACGGTTCCCGCCGTAGGGGATCTGAACCACGACGGCTTTCCGGATGTGGTGGCCTATTCGGACCAGACGAACGACGTCGTGGCACTCAGTGGCCCTACCGGGTCGGTCATCTGGAGCTATCACCTCTCGGGGTACTACCCTTCCTCGCCCGTAGTTGAGGACCTGGACGGCGACGGCCACTACGACGTCGTAGTCAGCAACGAGGAGCGCATGGCGAGGTTAGGGGAGGACGGGAGCTTGATCTGGTCCCGGAACATAAGCATGGACTTTTCCAGCGACGCCCACGAATCTCCGGTGGTCGGGTGGGATATAGACGGCGACGGGGTGAAGGACATCTTCCAGAGTGCCTATTCGGGGAGCTCCACCAAGTTAAAAGCCATAAGCGGATCCGACGGAAGCCAGATCTGGGCCAACTCCTCGCTCGTGGAGACCCACGGGAGTGCCCCAATAACGGTAGGTGAGTTTGAAACCTCCAACCCCGGATACGAGATCCTCTACAACGACCATTCCGGTCGCCTCAACGTAATTGATGCCCGGAGCGGAACCCTGCTGTGGTACCACACCTACGGCAGCGGTCCTTTCGGCTCAGGCTACTCGGTCCTCGCCGACGTGAACGGTGACACCTGTATAGACTTCGTACTGCGCGGGGAGGCGGATTCCCCCAAGCTTGCCGTCTATACTTCCAGCATTTACGGGACCTGCCGCACATCCTACGACGACCCCACCGCCGTATCCGAAGCCGTAAGGAACGGTGTGGAGTTCAACCTCAAGGGGCGAGTTCTGAACCTCAAGGGGAGAGGGAGGTTCTCCGTTCTAACCGCCGACGGCAGGATCGTCGCCGGGGGCCAGATTGACGGATACAGGAACGTCCCCCTGAAGCCCGGGACTTACATCCTTAAGTACGGGGGTAAGACCGCAAAGGTAGTGGTAAGATAACACTCATCCGTCTTCAGGTTTAGAATAGCCGGCTATGGCCCTTTACGAGAGGTATAAAAAGGAGATTAGGCCCAAACTGGCCGAGGAACTGAATCTGAACATCATGGAGGTGCCGCGTATAGAGAAGGTGGTGGTGCACGTGGGATGGGGAAGGGAGGCCCTTGAGGATCCCAAGTCCCTTGAGGTGGTGGCGAAGGACCTCGCGATGATAACCGGTCAGAAGCCCGTCATAACGAGAGCGAGAAAGCACGTGGCCCAGTTCAAACTCCGCAAGGGTACCCCCATAGGTCTGAAGGTCACCTTGAGGGGAAAGAGGGCGTACGACTTCCTTGAGAGGCTCATAAACTTCGCCCTTCCCCGTGTGAGGGATTTCAGAGGGTTGCCCAAGGATAGGTTTGACGGTAGGGGGAGCTACAACTTCGGCTTGGACGAGCACACGGCCTTCCCGGAGGTGGAGATAGACAAGGTGCAGAGGGTCTTCGGGATGGACATCAACATCGTCACCAGCGCGGACAACGACGAGATGGCTTACCGCCTCTTGGAGGCGTTGGGGTTCCCGTTTGAGAGGGACTAACGTCCGTAGAATCCCCTACCATGAGGAAGTTAATTCCCATACTGACGGTTTTTGTTGTAGCCGGATGCTCCTCAACGGGGACGGTTAAGAGCATGGAGAGAAAGATAACCGTCAAACCCCTTATAAAGAAGGAGAAGACCCTACCCAACGGCCTGCACGTTATCGCCGTAAAGAAGGACAAGCTCCCCATATTCCACATGCAGCTTACGATGAGGGTGGGGTCCCTCCTTGACCCCGAAGGTAAGGAGGGTCTTGCCAACTTAGTAGGGGTAATGGTGGATGAGGGTACAAAGGACAGAACCTCCGAGGAGATAGCCTCAGCCATAGAGAACATCGGAGGGTCCTTCAGCGTAAACGTCGGCAGAACCCACACGGAGATAACCGTGAGGTCCTTAACGGACGACGCCGACAGCATGCTGGCCATAGCATCCGACGTCGTACTCAACCCCACCTTCCCGGAGAAGGAGTTTCAGAGGGAGAAGAGAAGGCAGAAGGCCTCCATACAGAACAACATGAGTAATCCCAACTACGTGGCGAGCGTGCGGCTTTACGAGCTGACCTACGAGGGCACCCGCCTCGCCCATCCCACGGAAGGGTACGTTGAGTCCGTAGACAGGATAACCCGCGAGGACCTCATCAGGTTCCATAAAGAGTACTGGAGGCCCAACATCTCCTACGTGGTGGTGGTATCCTCCCTGAATCCCGACGAGGCCATAGCGAAGGTGGAGAGGTACTTCTCCGGATGGGAAAAGGGAAAGGTAGAGCTCCCGGACATCCCGCCTATAAAGAAGAGGAGGAAGGTTGAGGTCTACCACATGGCCGGCCTGAACCAGGCCTACGTCAGGATGGCCGCGCCCGTTGATATACAGAGGAGCTCGCCCGACTGGAACGCCCTGAGGGTGGCCAACTACATCCTCGGAGGGTCCGGTTTCTCCAGCAGGATACTGCGGAAGATAAGGGTGGAGAAGGGTTACGCGTACTCGGCCTACTCCTACGTCATCCCCAACATACCGTGGAAGTCGGAGAAACTACCTTCCATATTCATAGCCGGCCTTGAGACCCGAACGGAGGCCGCCGAAGATGCCGTCCTCACCCTCCTTGACCTCATAAAGGAAGCAAAAGAAAAGGGATTCACGGAGGAGGAGTTGGAGGCGGCAAAGAGTTTTTATAACGGATACATAGCCCGTACGTCGGAGACCTACAGTCAGGTGGCCGGTCTCCTGTCCACCCAGTACGAGTACGGCCTTCCGGACATGTTCTGGATAAAGGACGTTGAGGAGATAAGGAATCTGACCCTTGATAGGGTCAACGGAGCGGCCCGGAAGTACCTGAACACGGACAGGTACGTCCTCCTGATAGTGGCCGACACCACCAAGTTCAAACCCAAGAGGCTGAAGGTAGAGTAGCCCCTCCGGAGACCGAAGCTAATTCCGACATAAAGTCGCGTCCAGCGGATAGGACGTAGGAGGTGGGTACTACTTTTCCCGATTTTGTACCCAGAGTGATACCGTCGCCCTTTTGCTTTCTTCTACCGTAAATGAGGGATAGTTGCCGGCGAATATGATCCGTAGAGGTCGTGGTATTAAAACCTCAGAGTAGGAGAGAAGCCCACCATTGCTGGAGCCGGTAAAGGTGGGTACGCTCTTTTTTATCGGACTGCGGGGAACTTTTTAGCCCCAACGGCTCCACGTTTCCATAGCCGGCTTAACGGTAAGAGGGAATTGCCGCAGCTGTAAGAGAAGTCCGACAGTACAGCACCACCATCCAAAGGTACGGTGCTATCCGTCTCCGGTACTACTTCTGCCGATTTTATACCCAAAGTGGTACCTGAAGATAGAGGCCCCTTCTCCGGTCGGATTATCGGGCAAAAGGTACGTGGCGGCATAATGCTCAAAATCGCAAGACCCTTCCGCAATGTTCTCTCCCCCAACAGGTCTATTTTCAGGGGTAAATTACAACGCCAGATGCAGTGCTTGAGATTGAGGAGACGAGGTGTTAAACCTAAAAACGTAAGTAAGGTCGCATCTTCTGGAGCTTCCTGGGGCCTATCCCCCTCACCTCAAGTAGGTCCTTCGGTCCCTTAAACGGACCGTACTTCTTCCTGTACTCCATTATCCTACGTGCCAGAACCGGTCCTACCCCGGGGAGACTAACCAGCTCCCGTATTCCGGCGCGATTTACATTCACCGGACGGGGTCGTGATTTACGGCGCACGTACAATCTCCTCTCGTAAAGGTAGTACCCCGTATCAACGTCGGGTTCGGGAGGTTCCTCTCTCACCTTCTCGGCTCTGTAGGTCCTGTACCTCATAGGTGGAGGCCTCCGTCCCTTATAGAGGGCGTACCCGATGCCAGCCAGAGCGAGCGCGACGAAGAGCAATGCCCCCTTAACCTCCGAAGGTGATGGCGTTAGGATGGAGCGGATGTACCTGTAAAGGTTGCCACACATATCCCTACCGCGAACCCTCCAGCGTGCGACACCGATACGTGCAGTTCCGTACCCTTAGCTAAGTCCCTAACCCTTCCGTGGAGTACGACCTTAGGGGGCTCTCCCCTACCCCCGACCACCTCAACGTCCCTCCATCTCACGCCTCCGGTGAGGCCCACACCTAAAGCTTTAAGCACGGCCTCCTTGACGGCGAACCTCCCCGCCAAACTCTCTATGGAGTAGGACAGGGAGACTTCCCGCTCCGTAAAGATCCTGTCCTTCAACGCAGGGGTCCTTCTGATCCTCCCCTCAAAGTCCCTTACATCTACGACGTCTATACCTACGCCCCTTACCAAATCACTTTAAGGGCGGTGGCTACGAAGAGGTTGAGAAGGGCAAGGGGTATGAGAACCTTCCACGAGAAGTTCATCAGCTGGTCGTACCTGAATCTGGGAAGGGTCCAGCGGATCCACACGAAGAGGAAGAGGAAGAAGGCCACCTTCAGGAGCATCCAATGTACGCCCGGCCATAGGTTCCACCCCGGAAGGGGGCCGTACCACCCACCCATGAAGAGGACCGAGACCGCGGAGGAGGCTATGACCATGTTCGCGTACTCTCCAGCGAAGAACCACGCGAAACGGAGGGATGAGAACTCCGTGTGATAACCTCCCACGAGCTCGGACTCGGCCTCCGGAAGGTCAAAGGGGAGACGGTTGGTTTCGGCGTAGGTGGTTATAAGGAAGACCATGAACCCTATGAACTGCGGGACGGCGAACCATACGGCCCTCTGCGCCTCAACTATATCCACCAGGGAGAGGGAGCCGGCCGCTATGGCGGGTCCGAGGGCAGCCAGTACCATCGGTATCTCGTAGGATACGATCTGGGAGGTAGAACGGAGACCACCTAAGACGGAGTACTTGCTACCGCTGGAGAGACCCCCTAAGATCACGCCGTAGCCCGCTATGGACGTGGCCGCTAAGAGCCATAGCAAACCGAAGTCCGGGTTGCTTATGTAGAGGCCGGGGCCGTAAGGTATGACGGCCATGGCGATGATGGGAGCGGAGAACAGTATGCCGGGGGCGAGGAAGTGAAGTAGCCTGTCCACCCTCTCGGGTATCACCTCCTCTTTAAAGGCCAGCTTAAGGACGTCGGCGATAGGCTGGAGAAGACCGAAGGGACCTACCACGTTGGGTCCTATGCGGTCCTGCATCCAGGCGGCGACTCGCCTCTCTACCCACACCATGTAGGCCGCCGCCGTCATAACGCCACCGAAGATGATTAGGGTCTTTATCGCCCAGAGTACGTAAGGATTTGAGAGGACGGTCAAGTGGGCGCGGGAGGACTCGAACCTCCGACCTCCGGTATGTGAGACCGGCGCTCTAACCTGCTGAGCTACGCGCCCGTGAGCGGATATTATAAAGGGGAGCGACCCCCACGCTACCGGGCCGGAGTTAGGAACCGTTCATGGCAGTACATCCTTAGAATCCGCCGTGTCCGAACTCCGACGGGATCCCCTGAGGGGGATATGGGTCTCCGTGGCACCCAAGAGAAGGGAGCGCCCCCACGAGGGTAGGGATAAGGGTTTCGTATGTCCCTTCTGTCCGGGGAACGAACACCTTACGCCTCCGGAGATAGAGAGGGTACCGGATGGGGAAAGCTGGAGGATCAGGGTAGTACCCAACAGGTACCCAATACTCCCTACCCACGAGGTGATAATAGACTCTGCAAATCACGACTCCGACCTCAACACTCTGGACGAAGAGCACCTCAACCTCCTTATGGAGGTGTGGAAAAGGAGGGTAGAGGCCCACAGGGACAGGGACTACGTCCTCCTCTTCAGGAACTACGGCCACGGAGCGGGGGCATCTATCGTGCATCCTCACACCCAGCTTGTGGCCATGGACGTGGTTCCGGAGGTGGTATTGAAGGAGGTTTCGGCCCTATCCGGAGAGGGCTGCCTCCTGTGTGGAAGATACGGGTACGGGGCACTTGAGTGCGGTGGGTACGCCGTCGTCGTACCGGAGGTGCAGACCCTACCTTACGAGGTATGGATATACCCGACGGAGCATCGCAGGGAGTTCAACCCCACCCCTCCCTTCGGCATGCTTCTATCATCCGTGGTGCGCACCCTGAAGGAGGCCTTCGGTGTAAAGGACTACAACCTGGTCCTGCATCAGGCCCCGAGGGGGTACGACTACCACTGGCACCTTGAGGTACTCCCACGGATGGGGAGGTTCGCCGGTTTTGAGCTGGGGGCCGGTATGAGGGTCGTACATTACGACCCCGAGGAGTTCGCCGGTAAGTTCGCCGGTATAATCGCCACCTATGTTGAAGGCTGTACTGGATAGAGAGACCCTGGGGGAGGTCCTATCGCGGGCGAGCAAGCTCGTATCCCGCCTTGGTAAAGGGGCCTTTCTGCCTCCGGGCGTTTTCTTCAGCGTTGATGGGGAATCACTTACGGTCTATGCCACGGACATGGACAACTGGGTTATACAGAGGATGCCCATATACGAAGGGGAAGAGGGAAAGGCCTACGTACCGGTGAAGGAGATGCTGAACGTCCTGAAGGGGGCCGACGGTGGGTCCGTCGTCCTTGAGAGGGAGGATACCGTCCTGACGGTAAAGATAGGTGAAGACGCCCTGTACAGGATAAACCTCCACAACGATGAGGAGTTCCCCGCCCTACCGGAAGTGGGGGTTGAGGAGGGGTTGATGGTGGATATGGAGGACATACTCAACGGGGTTGAGAAGGTGGGCTGGTGCGCCTCCAAGGACGACCCCCGTCCCTTCCTCACGGGGATATACCTCCACACCAGAGACGGGGAGATCCGTTTCGTGGCCTCCGACGGCTCCGTCTTAGGTTTTTACGCCCGCAAGGACTTCTCCGGTGATATGGACATCATACTCCCCGCCTACGTTCAGGGGATACTGAAGACCCTCCCCAAGAGTAAGGGGATAATAGCCGTTAAGGACAGGGTGCTCCACATCTCAATAGACGACGACCCTATCAACGTTCTTACGGTAGTCAGGGGAATAGACGACGACTACGTGGATTACGAGGGGATAGTACCCAGAGAGTTCGTAGCAGAGGTCGTGGTGGAGACGGACGTCCTCCGCCGTAAGATAGACCGTATGATAGCCATGGCCCCCGACACGTACGAGGTGGACGTGGAGGTTAAGGACGGAGAGATAACCCTGCGAACCGTATCCCCGAAGGGTGAAGGCGTAGAGAGGCTTAAGGCGGAGACGATGGGTGAGATAAAGGTGCGCCTCATAGGTAGCCACATAACCCGTATGCTGAAGTACATAGACGCCCCCTCCGTGAGGATCTCCTTCTCGGGGGATAGCACACCCGTAAAGATAGGACCCACGACGAACGATGGGCACTTCTACCTAACCCTTCCCATAGCATGAAGAGGTACGAGGTCAAAGAATTAGGTCCCGCCAGGGCGATAAGGGAGGCCTACGGGGACTTCCTCCTTGAGGTCGGGGAGGACGAGCGGGTGGTGGTCATAGACTGCGACTTAGGGCACTCCACGAAGGCGGCCAGGTTCGCCGAGAGGTACCCCGAGAGGTACGTGGAGATAGGGATTCAGGAGCAGAACATGATAGGGATGGCCGCCGGCCTCGCCGCCGTCGGGAAGATCCCCTTCACCTCCACCTTCGCCATATTCGCCGCCGGAAGGCCGTGGGAGCAGATAAGGTTATCCGTGGCCTACTCCAACTTCAACGTAAAGGTGGTGGCCACCCACGGAGGCATAGCCACGGGTGAGGATGGGGCCTCCCACCAGATGACGGAGGACTTCGCCCTGATGGGGGCCATACCGGGGATGAAGGTCCTCTCTCCCTCCGATTACTACTCGGCGAAGAGCGTCCTCCGGGCCGTGTACGGGTACGAGGGGTACGCGTACGTTAGGCTGGTGCGTCCCAAGACCCCCACCGTATATCCCGAGGAGTTCCCCTACTCCATCGGCGAGGCCAACCTCCTGAAGGACGGTGAGGACGTGTCCGTAATAGCCACAGGCCTTCCCGTCCATCACGCCCTGAAGGCTGCCCTTGACTTAGAGGGGGAGGGGGTATCCGTTGCGGTGTACGACTTCCTGAGCGTGAAACCTTTTGACGAGGAGGCCGTGCTTGACGCCGCCCGGAAGAGGTACGGGATCCTCATCGTAGAGGACCACGTATTCTGGGGAGGCCTGGGTATGGCCGTCTCCTCCTTCCTGGCCAGCCGGGGTATATCCGTGCCCGTCCGCTTCATAAACGTCGGGGACCGGTTCGGTAGGTCCGGTAAGTACGCCGAGCTCTACAGGTACTACGGCCTTGACCACGAGGGTATAAAGGCCAGAATAAGGGAGATGGTGAAGTGAGATTGAAGCGAAAGCCCGAATGGTTGAAGATAAGGCTCTCCGGTGGGGGGGACTTCCCGGAGGTCAGGGGTACCCTGCGGGAGTACGGCCTTCACACCGTATGCGAGGAGGCCAGATGCCCCAACCTCCACGAGTGCTGGTTCCACGGTACGGCCACCATAATGATCTTAGGGGACGTATGTACGAGGGGGTGTAGGTTCTGCGCCGTGAAAACGGGGAACCCCGGCGGCAAGGTGGACCCCTTAGAGCCGGTGAGGGTGGCGGCCGCAGTCAGACGCTTAAACCTGCGGTACGTGGTCCTAACTATGGTTGATAGGGACGACCTTCCCGACGGTGGGGCCTCTCACGTGGCCGAGACCGTTCGCCGTATAAAGGGAATCAGGCCCGACGTTAAAGTAGAGGCTCTGGTCGGCGACTTTCAGGGAAAGGAGGAGGCCATAGAGGAGGTGGTCCTCTCACCTCTGGACGTCTTTGCCCACAACGTTGAGACCGTCCGCCGCCTGACACCCTACGTCAGGGATAGGAGGGCCTCCTACGACCTATCCCTGATGGTCCTGAAGTACGCCAGGGAGGTGCGACCGGACGTCCTTACCAAGTCCAGCATAATGGTGGGTATGGGAGAGCGTAAGGAGGAGGTCGTTGAGACGATGGAGGACCTGAGGGAGGTGGGGGTGGATATCCTGACGATCGGCCAGTACCTTCAACCGACACCCCGCCATTACCCCGTCCATGAGTACGTAAGCCCCGAGGTCTTCGCCGAATACAGGGAGATAGGGTACTCTCTGGGTTTCAAGGAGGTCTTCTCCGGACCTCTGGTCAGGTCCTCCTATCGGGCGGATAAGGTCTTCGCCGGTGCAACCCGTAACCTATGATCTACGCTGCCCTCGTTCTCTTAGTCGTACTGAACGCCCTGTACTCAACGATAAAAGTCCCCCTTGATTTCGCCTATTTAGGTTTCGTCCTGACAAGGGAGACCAACCGCCCCTTCGCCCTGGCCACCTACGTGGCCATAGGTTTAGTGAGGGATGCCCTCTTTTTGAGCAAACCGTGGTACTCCGCCCTACTGATGACCGTCGGGGTAATACTGATAAACCGGGTGAGGCCCCACTGGATAATCCTGACCGCTACCGTCCTTCTCATATACGGCCTTGACCTGCTCCTGCGTGCCCTGATCTGGGGAGTTAGGGTAGACCTCCATGAGGCCTTATACACCACGGTGGCCGTGGCCGTAATATCCTTCGCCTACCAGAGGGTGAAGGAGAGGGACCTGACCATCGTATAGCCACCGTAGAATGGGGAGGTTGCGGAATCTCGTACATGTTTTAAGGTTCCTCTGGGTGCTCTTGGCTATCCTGCTCCTCGCTAACGTGAGCTTCAGGTTTCCCGGAAGACCTACCGTCCTGATAGATAGGTCCTACAGCTCCCGTATGGTATTCGGAGAAAAGCGTCTGGAGTCCATATCTCGCAGGTTCCGTAAGGAGGGTTTTAGGGTCTCGTACTTCGGTTCGGACACCTTAACGGACATATACGGCGCTCTCAAAGGTGCGAATCCTCCGATATTACTGGTCTCCGACGGCATGCACAACGCCGGGGGCGACCCCCTATCCGCCGCCTACGACAGGGAGGTCAGCGTCTTACTCCCTCCTAAAGGCTCCGTTCCCGCCAAGATAACGCACGTGCGCATGCGAAACCCGGCACCCGTAGGTAAAGAGAGCGACCTGATAGTGGAGTTCTCTGCCCCCCTTAACGATACGGTCGCGCTCATTTACGGCGATAAGAGACAGATCGCGTACGCCACGGACAGAGCTCGGTTCAGGGTAAAGGTGACCGGACGAGAGGAGAGGGCACGGATACTTACCCGCAGCGATACCCTCCAATTTCGGATATTCGGCAAAGAAGCCGGTGGGGTGGGGATACTGGTATGGACCCCGACCCCGATCGTCAGGTTTCTACGGTGGTTCCTGACAGATGCCACCGTGAGGCTCGTGCGCGACACTGTAAAGGTAAAGGTCAGGTACCCCTTTACGGTCTTCGTGGACCCGCCGTTTGACACCTTCCACACCCGTACCCCCTCCCTCTACGTTCTGGGTCCCCGGAGCGGTCTCAAAGTGGCCCGCGGCACGTTCTACGTTAAAGGAGACGTGCCACCCATCAGGGAGATATACCTGCCGGACGTTAAGTGGGACAGGGTCTATGAGAGGGTGGGGAACTTCCCACTTATCGCCTCTAAGGGAAACGCTCTGTTCGTACTCTCGCCGGACATCTGGAAGGTGTGGTTGGCCGATCCCACATCCTACGACAGGTTTCTGGATTACCTGAGGGAGTTCGTAGTCAGAGATTACGAGGTCTTCTCCGATAAACCCGTGTACGCCGTCGGGGAGATGCTCCGCATAAACGTCTATCCTCCCTTCCCCATGGCCGTCTCCGTAAACGGTGGTAAGGCCGTCAATATCTCGTCGTTTTACACCTACACCCACAGGCTCAAAGCGGGGGATACCGTCTTCACCGTGGATATATTCCGCAGGGGGGTAAAGGTCGCCTCCGAGACTATTAAAATAAACCTGAGGAGCGTACCGGCGGAGAGGATCTACGTGGGTACGGATACGACGCTCCTGAAAAGTCTGGCGTCCGTATCGGGTGGAGAGGTTTTTCGCGGTACGGAGGCCGCCGTTATGGGTATGCGGGAGAAGGGTGGGAGGAGGTTCAGCCTGTCCTCAATCCTCCCCCTCTTCGTCGTGGTCGTGCTCCTTGCGTGGGCGGAGTGGGTGATACGCAGAACGAGGGGTATGGTCTAAGCCCACAAAATTGGCCGTATAGTGTCGGTAGGAACACCCGCCCACCTTTAGAATGGAACCCTATGGTAATAGGCGTTCCGAAGGAGATCAAAAGGGAAGAGTACAGGGTTGCCATGACACCGGCTGGGGTCAGGGAGCTGACCCGCCACGGCCATAGGGTGATAGTGCAGAGGACGGCCGGTATGGGGGCGGGCATTACGGACGAGGATTACGCGGGTGCGGGGGCGGAGCTGGTGGATAGCATTGAGGAGGTGTACGAGAGGGCCGAGATGATAGTCAAGGTTAAGGAGCCCCAACCGGAGGAGTTCCCTCTACTACGTGAGGGGCAGGTCCTCTTCACTTACCTGCACTTAGCCGCCGACGAGAACCTCACTAAAGCACTTATTGAGAGGAAGATAGTGGGTATCGCCTACGAGACGGTGGAGACGGACGACGGCTTCCTCCCTCTCCTGGCCCCCATGAGCGAGATAGCGGGTAAGATGGCTCCGCAGGAGGGCGCAAAGTACCTTGAAAAGCCCTTCGGTGGGATAGGGGTCCTCCTCGGAGGCGTTCCCGGTGTGCCTCCGGCCAAGGTGGTGGTGATAGGGGCAGGGTCCGTGGGGATGAGTGCCACGATGGTGGCCGCCGGGATGGGTGCGGACGTGACTCTGATGGACATAAACGTTCAGAAGATGCGTCTCGCGGAGGAGATAATACCCGCCAACGTTAAGACCCTCTTCTCCACCGAATACACCCTCCGGGAAGCCGTGAAGAACGCCGACTTAGTGATAGGGGCGGTTCTGCGCCCCGGTGCCCGGGCCCCCAGACTTCTAACCAAAGATATTCTGGCCAATATGAAAGAAGGCGCCGTGCTGGTAGACGTCTCCATAGATCAGGGAGGTATCTCCGAGTTTTCAAGACCCACGACCCACGACAACCCCGTCTTCGTGGCCGAGGGCGTGGTACATTACTGTGTGGCTAACATGCCCGGAGCCGTACCGCGCACCAGCACCTTCGCCCTCACCAACTCCACCCTATCCTACGTCATAAAGCTGGCTGACCTTGGATGGAAGGAGGCCGTAAAGAGCGATAGGGCTCTGGCGCGAGGGGTGAATCTGGTCGCGGGCAAGGTAACGTACAGGGCGGTAGCCGAGGCTTTCGGGCTGGAATACACGCCCTTAGAGGAGGTTCTGTAGGAAGTGCTGTAGGTGGCCCTTCGGGGTGCGGAAGGAGAACCGATAAGGGTTTGTATTCCGCGGTCTGAGTGGGAGATGGGAGTAGAAGCTGGATTCCACCTCCGATCGCAAACTCAATCCTTCCCCCCATCACGGACAAAATATCAACACAATAAACGACGATGGGAGTAAAAAAGGGGGGCGTACGCCCCCCTCCGCTATCCGATGCGAGAGCGTTATCGTACTACCACCTTTTTAACGGTAGAGCCGGTACGGATGAAATACACTCCGGGTGAGAGGGATACGCGCCCCCTGGCACCGAGCATCACAGCCCTACCCGAAGCGTCGTATATGTCCCCTTTCTCGTTCAGGAAGACGACCCCATCATACACGGCCACTTTCCTCTCCTTGAGCGTGGGGAGCTCGGCGTAGCGAGTTATAACCGCCGTGGTGGCGAAGTAGATGGCACCGGCGTCCTCGTTGTAGTAGTCGTCCCCCCAGATGGCGAATAGGTCTCCTCCGTCGTGGAGTATGGTGTTGTAGTCGTGTCCGGCGGGGTTCTCGTTCATCGTGTAGTCGTGGTCGGATACCCTTACGGCGCTCCACGTACTACCCCAGTCGCTGGAGTAGAACATGACAGTGGTCCACGGGGCGGAGGATCCCACCCTACCCTGCGCCATGACGTATATGGAGTTAGCACCGTCGGTAGTGACGAAGGGCAGGATGTACTGGGCCGTCGTATCGGCGACGGCGTTCCAGTTAGTGCCACCGTCCGTGGAGTAAGCTATCTGGATGCTGCAGGAGTCTCCACCGCTACCGCTCGCATCCACCGTAGCCGCCATGGCTACGTTGTTCCCCACACCGGCTATGCTACCGGCGATCTTAACCGGCCTGCTGAAGTTCGGACAGCTGGCCGACTTTCCGGAGGGTATGGTACCTAAGACACCCGTGACGTAGTTCCACGTACTTCCGAAGTCCGAAGATTTGGTGTATTCTATAACCACGTCGTATCCGGAATAGCAGTACAGACAGTTGTCGGACATATGGACGAGGCCGTTCGCCGCATCGTAGTAGGTGAAGGCGACCGTGCTGGCGTATCCGGGGTCCACCCTCACGGGGGACTGCCACGTGGCCCCACCGTCCGTACTCTTAACGCTTAGCATCTCGTAGGTGCTCAAAGAGGTAGAGCCGTAGCCGTCGGCGGTGAAGACCACCAGAAGCTCGGTGTTCCCCCCGTTGTCCCGGGCGAGAATCCACGGCTTGTCCTTGAAGTGGTTCCAGCTGTCGTTGGGCGGCAGGATGGAGCAGGACCAGTTGGAGATGTTGTCGGGGGTTCCGGTGTTGGTGCAGAAGTATACCTCCCCTTTCACACCGCTTCCGAAGTCGCACCATACCATACCCACCCAGTAGAACTTGTCGGGGTTGTTAGGGTCAGCAGCCAGAGATGGATCCCCCACCCAGCACGAGGAGGAGTTAGACGGAGCGTAGTACCCGACCTGTGTCCAGGTGTATCCCTTATCGGCGCTTACGGCGAGCTGATTCACCGTGTAGTAGCCCGATACGTCCTGATTGATCCAGCTGGCCACCACCCAGTTGGAGGATCTGGCCATGGTGACCTCGGTCTGATCCTTCCCCGTGGATATGTCCCAGTTGCTCACCTTCACGTTGGCGTTGAAGGGAGCATCGCTAAGTATGGCTAACCACAGCATGTCTCACCTCCTACCTCTGTACGAATACCGGAGATACGTCAAGGTCAAACGCGTTATTGGCCTCGCCGGTCTCCTTGTTCATGTACGGCAGGATGACGACCTTGAAGGGAAAGGAGACGCCGGGACGGTCAGCCAGACCACCTAACACCTCTATCGTCTTAGTCGTGTTTATGGTGATGGGAGCCCACGTATCCGTAGCCTCAACGACCTTCTGGGTCATGTGGAGCCTGTCTCCCTTCTGGAGGAACACCTGTACCCTGTACTTGCCCTTACCCCTGACGTACAGGGTCACGGAGCGAACGTCGGACCTGTCCCCCGTACCGATCAGCATGTAGGCCGAGGGTACGTCCTGGGGGTCGGACCAGGTCCCGGACAGATGTACGGCGTACCCGTGGGGATCGCCCGTCGCCGTTAGGGTAAAGTCGGGAACTCTCCTCACCTGCAAAAGTGAGGAGACCCAGACGTCCTTAACTTCTTCAGCCCTCTTGGGGGGTGCCGGAGAGAGTATAACCCCACCGATCGCGTTCATTAACCACAACATGGTGTAAGTATTATACACCCGGGGGTTGCCCAGATGCTTAAGTCCCATAAGCGGATCAATGTAAAATATAGTCCTCAACGTTTTATCGTTCCGCTATAGGGGTTGTAGGGACGACATCTCAAAGTACAGGGGTCCCGGATCCAGTCAAACCTTACCCCTCTCGCCGGGAGTGTATTGTCCCACTCCTTTCTCCTGCACGCCATTTCGCAGATAGCATGCTCAAAGTGGCAGTCCTGAACCGGCATAGCGTTCAACGGTACGGTATCAAACCGTTGCTGCACGATAAAGTACGGTGGATAGGTATCTCCCACGGTGGGCGACCGTTTCGGGGGTAGAATAGACACTATGGTATGGGCAATTGATATCGTAGTGGTAATCTTCGTACTCTATAGCACCTACCAGGGGTTCCGATCAAAGGCCGGGACACAGTTCTGGGCCCTCGTAGCCCTGATAGTGGCCCTGTGGGGTGGTATCCTCTTCACCTCCCCCGTGGCGTCCACGCTTTCCTTCCTTCAGGATGATTCCGTCCGAAAGATGGTGGCCTTTCTCATAGTCTTCCTCGTTCTCCATCAGGGTATTCAGTTCCTGACGGCGATGTTTAAGCTCAACTTCTCCGTGAGTGGATTGGACCCCATCTTAGGAGCCCTGTTCGCCTTAGTTGAGTCCTCCCTGTTTGCGGGAGTCTTAGGGTACGCCGCCATGTCGGTTCCCGCCTTCAGGCTAACCGTTGAGCAGACCGTACTCCTCTCTAAGCTCTCCTCCTTCGCGGGCAGCCTGGTGGTCGCCTTCGGTGGTAAAGGGCTACTCTAAAGGGAAGGGGTATGTTTAGAAAGAAGAAGGAGGACTTCTCTGCCGTTGAACTGTTCGTCGGGAAGGGCACGACCATAACCGGCGAGATAACCGTAAACGGAAGCGCCATAGTGGAAGGGGAGATAAAGGGGAACGTTGAGGTAAAGGGGGAGCTCATAGTTGAGAGGGACGGTAGGGTCACGTCAGATACCATAACCGCTGGATCCTTCGTATGCTCCGGGGAGGTGCGCACCGAGAGGCTAACCGCCGGAAGGGTGGAGTTTAAGAAGGAGAGCAGGTTCTCCGGGGACCTGCAGTACAAGGTCCTCGTAGTTGAGGAGGGCGCAAAGGTGGAGGGCAAGATAACACTGGAGAGCAACGATGTTCAAACACAGGGTAAGGGTTAGGTACGCCGAGACGGACCAGATGGGGATAGTCCATCACAGCGTCTACGCCGTGTACTTTGAGGAAGCGCGGGTGGAGTTCATGCGCCACGTGGGGGTGCCTTATGGGGAGCTGGAGAGGAAGGGTATCCTCCTCCCACTCCTTGAACTCCGGGTGCGTTTCCTCAAACCCGCCCGCTTTGAAGACCTACTTGATATAGAGGTGAGTGCTCACATAAAGGGGGCCCGTCTCTTCGTGAGCTACGTGGTCTACAGGGACGGGGAGAGGATAGCCGAAGGTAGAACCGTCCACGCCTTTACCGACAAAAATCTCAGACCCATACGCCCTCCGGAGAGCCTCCGCTCCATCTTCCCCACTGTGAAGGGAACAACGCACCCGGAGTGATAGGGGAGAAGAGAAGGCAGATTATTCCGGCTTAGTGGGAGATTGGGATCGTTCGGAAGCTTTCCCGGAAGTCCCTTAATCGGCTACTAAGACCTTTGCTTCGTGTTTGTCATCGGGGATTAAAAACACCGCTGGACTTTTGTGTCGGTTGTGTTGGAGTTGTTTCTCAATTTGCATTTACTACTCAAGCTATTGCGGCAATACCCAATTTAATGGGCTTTAATGGAAAAGGCAGACTTTATATACTCCTCGTATGTATGCTCCCCCTCCTCTGCATTGAGGTATAACCCCTGAGGCTTCAATGGGAGCCACTTAGAAAAGCGCAGGGGAGACAGCATTACAGCCGTACCCAGAGCCCACCGCCCTACGCTCCGGGCATATACGTACCAACCTCTCATAGCGTAAACGATAAACTTACCCATTCTCCTCATTGCCCAAATGGGTCTTGCCTGCCCGTAGCCTATCAGATCCAGAACCCCGGATCATAACGTAAGCGATAAACATCCCCACC
>CAYYQD010000002.1:0-71350 GCA_964473735.1 uncultured bacterium | reverse complement strand
AAGCGACGGCCGAATGTGGCCCACAGCTCCGTTTCTCGCTCATTCAGTAGAAGATAGGTCTTTAGGTAGATTCCCGAAGATGTCCTTAACCGTGCTATCGGCCCCGTACTTCAGGAGCAGCCTTACTGCGGCCGTATCCCCCTTAGCGTAGGCGTAGTGTAGTGGGGTTTCACCCGCCCAGTCCCGCTCGTTTGGATTCGCTCCCCGCTTCAATAAGAGTAAAACCACGTCCCTGTGGGAGCCGTAGACGGCGAGGTGTAAGGGGGTTAGTCCCCAATCGCTACGGACGTTTATATCCGCTCCGGCTCCAAGTAGCGCCCTCACAATATCAACGTTCCCCCGGTCGGCGGCCAGATGTAGGGGGGTTATACCCACCACGTCCTTCCCGTTCGGGTTGGCACCGTACTTAAGGAGCAACCTCACACCCTTTTTCCTCCCGTACCAAACGCAGTAGTGCAGGGCCGTCTGTTTCCTGTAGTCCGTACCGTTCGGGTTGGCACCGTACTTAAGGAGGATCTTTAGAACGGTGTAGTTCCCTCCCTCGCAGGCGTAATGTAGGGGCCTCTTCGTCCTCTTATCCCTGCCGTTGGGGTCGTCCCCCTTTTTAAGGAGCCGCAGGACCGCCTTTACGTCCCCGGATAGGGCGGCGTCGTGCAGAGCGTTGGCAACGATGAGTATCACCATAGCCTGAAGGTTCTGCTTCTGGCTATGACCTCTCCCCCCTCGTTAAGGACACGGAAGACGTACCTATCTCCATCGGAGAGGAGCTCAACCCTCGCAGGAGGCTCACCTTCCCATACGGCCGTGTAGTTCCTCCTGCCGTCCTTCACGTCCCACGCTCCGGCGTATATCAGGATGACGCTGTTGGTAGCCTCCTTGAGCCAGGGCCACTCTTCCCTTACGTACAGGAAGGCCACACCCTCCCCCTCTATCACCCTGTAGGTTATGGGGTAGTCGTTGAAGGTCACCTTTCGGGACACGGGGGACCACCAGAAGCGGAGGACCCAACCTCCCCTCATCAGATAGACGTCCATCACCTTCCCGTAGGTCCTTTTGGATAGCGTCAGGAGGCTGTCCGATGGCAGGTTCCGGTAAGCCGTGGCTATCACCTCCCCACCATCAAACGGAGGTGGTGGGGCCCACTCGCCGTAGGCCTCTATGAGGGTGTCGTTCTTGGGCATCCAGAACATCCGCATATCCACACCGGCATCGTACGTGGCCTCCATCTGACGGAGTATGTACCGCTTAAGCCCAATACTTTTAGGGACCCTCCATCCGAAAGCCTGAAGCCATACCCTTATCCTCCCGGCGGGAAAGCCGAACATCCTCATGCTCATGAGGGTCTGATAGGGTGCCTGATACGGGTCCAGAAGTATCCCCCAGTAATGGGAGGGGTAGGCCATGGGAGAGAGAACGTCAAAGATTTCACCGTACGTGAAGATGTCCTGTCCTATCCTGTCCCACCATCCCCTGTACCTGAAGGGTATCCTGCCGAATATGTCGGCGGAGGTGGGTACGGAGTCCGGTACCGGTTTCAGTATCTCCCGCAGAGCGGGTAGGAGCTTTGCCCTCCTCTCTTCAACCTCCACGCCTACGGAGGCGTCCGGCCATCTGACGTAGTCCAGCTGTATCTCATCCACGTACGGAAGGGTGGCCTCCACCACGGCCCGGTTGTAGGATAGCACGACGCTGTCCCCGGGAAATACGAACCCTCTGTACCCTTTGCCCAGAGCTTTGAAGAGGAGGGGGTCGTTGAATACGGTTATCCTGCCCACCACGTAGAGACCCATTCTGCGGGCCTCCATGGCCATGGGACGGATGTCGCCGGAGTAGGCGCGGGTGCTGTCCGCCATAGGGTGGGAGAAGGGTACCCCCACCTCACCCCTTACGGTCTTGAAGTCCAGAACCACGCAGTCAAAACCGGCGTCCTTGACCTTGCGGAGGAGGGACCGGGCCCCGTTCTCTTTTAAAGCCGATAGGGTGCGTTTGTAGCTTATGTGGAACCCGGCTTTGCATCCGTAGGAGAGGAGGAGGTACAGCATCCCGCCTATTCTACAGAGGGAAGGCTTTGCTCTCTGCTATGACCTCTCCGGTTGAGTCTATAGCCCGGAGCTTCACGGCTCCCTCTCCCTTCAACACGACTACTGACTGAGGGGGCTGGCCACTCCAGTAGAGGGTGTAGTTCCTTCTCGCTTCATCCACACGGAAATCCCCCGCTCTGAGGAGTATCAGGACGTTGAAAGGCTTCTCCCTCCACGGCCACTCCTCCCGGGTGTAGAGAAGGAGGAGGCTGTCCCCACCGAATACCCTTACCTCCTTCAGGCCCCGGTAGGCAGCCCTTATCCAGTAGCGGAGGGTCCATCCCCTGTACTTAAGGAGGACGTCGTACTTCCTTACTAACGTATCCACGTACTTGCCGTCTACCGGTCGGGCCACGCCGTATACGGGTAGCGAGTCCGATTTGGGAAGGGAGGATAAATAAGTCTTGTGGACCTCGGTGAGTACCGGAACGTCGGGCAACCAGAACATGTAGCCCACGCCACCTAAGTCGGAGACGGCGTCCATCTGCCTCCTTATGTACCATCGGAGCCCTTTACTCCGTGGCACCCTGTACCTGAACGCCTGAAGCCACACCCTTATTCTGGAGGAATCTGCCCCAAAGGAGAGCATATCCAGTAAAGTGTGGTAGGGGGCCTGATAGGGGTTCAGGAGCTCCCTCCAGTAGTGGGAGGGATAGGCCATGGGAGAGAGGATGTCAAAGATACCGTAAAAGTCGTATATACTCTGGGCTATCATGTCGTTGCTCCCTTTAGGGTGCAGAGGTATCCTGCCGAATATGTCGGCGGAGAGAGGTACGGAGTCCGGAACGGAGGCTGTGATGTACCTCACGGAGGAGAGGAGGAGGGCGACCTTCCTCTTCGTGGGAAGGCCTACGGGAAAGTCCGGCCATCTGACGTAGTCCAGCTGTATCTCATCCACGTACGGAAGGGTGGCCTCCACCACGGCCCGGTTGTAGGATAGCACGACGCTGTCCCCCGGTGGGACGAACTCACCGTGCCCCTTACCGAGAGCTCTCCGCAGGAGCCTATCCTTAAAGAGGGTCACCCTACCCACGACGTAAATTCCCCTATCCCTGAAGTAGGTGGCCACCTTCCGCAGGTCTCCCTTGAAGGCGCGGGTGCGGGAGATCACAGGGTGGGAGAAGGGAACACCTACGTACCCCTCTATCGTCTTGAAGTCTATGACGACGCAGTCAAACCCCGCCCCCTTTATCCTATCGTAGTACCTCTTCAGTCTCGCCCGGTTTCTGAGGGATAGAGCCCGCGCGAAGGGAACGTGTATCCCCCTGTTGCACCCGGCGAAAGTGGATAAAAGTAAGATTATCATTTTTCTGCGAACTTTTCCATAAAAAAGTCGTCTATACCACGCGTTATATCCCTCACCAGAGCGTCCTGATAGCTCGTATCCTGAAGTTTTTGGGCCTCCTCCGGGTTGGAGATATAACCCAGCTCCAAGAGTACGGAGGGGAAGTATATCTGACGCAGAACGTAGAAGTTAGCCTGTCTGACCCCCCTGTCCTTCGTGTAGTTCTTCAGGCGCAGGTGAAGGGCTAAGGCTAACTCCCTTGAGTCCTCAAGGAAGAGGTTCTGGAGCATGTCCCCGATTATCCCCTTCAGGGAGCCTAAGTGGGCGTAAGGCATGTTCTCCACCACAGCGGCTGCCCTCCTGTCCGTCACCTTGTCAAGGGTCAGGATGTAGGTCTCCACGCCCTCCGCCCGGGGGTCGGACATGAAGTTGCAATGGAGGCTGACGTATATCTTGTACTTAGCGCTTACGGAGTTAGCCAGCTCCCCACGCTCAAAGAGGGAGACGAACCGGTCCTCGCTCCTCGTAAGGAAGACCCGGTACCCCTCATCTTTCAGGAGACGGGCCAGTTTGAGGCCCACGGCCAGAGTTATGTCCTTCTCCTTCACTCCCGACACCCCTACCGCTCCGAAGTCCGTCCCCCCGTGTCCCGGATCCACCACCACGGCGAACACCCCCTTGGAGAACAGGGCCAAGGTGTCCCCCCGAATTTCGCCGTACGCGTAGCGATGGTTAGGGTAGATGTAGGTTCGGCCCCTCCTTACCCTGATGCTATCCAGAAAGTCCGGTAGGGACTCGGCCCTCACCTTCCCATTCACCACCAAAGCCTTACCTTCACGCACCACCTCTTTCACGGGAAAGAGGAGAACGCTATCCCCAAGGAGGAGGAAAGTAATCATAAAGGGAGCAGATTATACCCGGGAAGGGACGGGCCCGTTCATGGGAGGGGTACTATGCTATCCACTACCAGCACTACGCTGACCCCCATGGACCTCAGTACCAACCTCCTCGGATGGGGTATGGGATAGTAGTCGTAGTCCTCCATACGGAGGATTATCCCCCTGCCACGGTAGGCGGTTAGCCGGTCATCCACCAGGACCACCTCGTTCCCGTCCCACGTTATAACCGTGGTGTCCGCCCGTAGATCCATCCTGCCGTTTTGCACCTGCGTGTTTATCAGGCTATCCCACGGAACTACGAAGGTCCGGTTATCGTCCAGCTTCACGTATATGGTGTCGGAGAGTTTGTACATCCTGAACGTCCCCTTACTCCTGTTGAACATGAAGGTCATGGTGTAGGTACCGTAGGCCACGAAGTCGGGAAGGTTGTCGTAGAGGGCGCGCACCCGGTTTATCTCCATCTCCGTAAGGACGTCCGGAGGGAGGAGGAGGTGGGTACCCGGGGCCCCCTTAGATCCCCCACGTCTGGAGAGCGTGGCACAGGACACCGATATCAGGGAGAGGAGCAGGAGGCTAAAAGGTAATGGCGAAGTCCGCATAGGTCGTAAAGTACTCGTACTTACCCAGACCGACGTTGATCGGATCCCCGCTGGCGGATATCAGGGAGTTCCCGTCGTTGTACTGTTTCTTGTAGCGTATCTTCAGGCGGAGGTACGCGTTGGAGAAGATGCTCTTCCTGACGGAGACGTAGGTCTTCACGCCACGGTTGTACAGGAAGTCTATCCCGTCGTCCTCAAAGACCCACAGGGAGTACCCGTTGCTCGTCCAAACCGTGGAGCCGGTATATACCCTAAGGCCCCGGAGAAGGTCCGTGCTGTAGAAGAAGCTGAAGAAGGTGCCCCTACCCGGAGGTACGCCGGTGTTGTCCGACTTGTACTGGGAGTATCTGACCTCCATGCCAAGGACGGAGTGGGCGTCGGTTATTACGAAGGTGCGGAAGGCGGTCTCAACTGACTTACTCTTAAAGGGACGGCCGTACCTCATGTCCGTACGCTCCAGCCACCTCCTCCACACGCGCAGGCGCAACGCCCATACCACCCTCCACTCTACCTCGGCGTGGAGCCTCCGGTTCCACATGCCGTCCGTCCTGTCCTTCCAGAAGTCAAGGTACACCCGGGGCAGGAGTATATCCTGAAACAGGCGGTCCCGTATCTGGAAGAAGTACCCCTCCTCCGGTTTCGGTACCGGCAGATCGGCGACGTTGGTGGCTAAGGGGTCAAGCAGGCGATAAGAGTAGCGGAAGTCGGTCCTCTCAAAACGGTTGTCCTCCTTGAAGGGGCGAGCGTAGGGGTTCCAGTAGGTAGGGTCGTAGTTCCTATAGACGAAGTCAAGGCTACGGGTCTCTCCCACGTACCGGGCCACCACTAAGGCCGAGGGGCGCGGATGCCGGAGGTTGGTCGCGAGGTCCCCGCGTATCACGATGTCCCCTATTACGGCGCTGTAAGTCAGGCCCGCAAACCGGTGTATCTTGCCCGTATCTATTCGGAAGGACGGGTCGTACTGCCATCCTCCGTTGAAGGTGCTGGAGTAGAAGGGCACCGCCACGCTTCCCCAGTCGTTGCTGAACGGCTCCCCGTACTTTATCTGAAAGAGCATGAAACCGAGGCCGAAGCCGTTGTCCCCCATGTAGTTCAGACCACCTCCCACGATCTCCTCGTCTATCCTGTCCCTGTATATGGAGGGTACGAACTCGGAGCTGTAGTAGAAGAGAGGCCTGCCCGCCGTATCCACCACTGCGTCCTTTTTATCTCTGGAGTATATGAGAAAGGGCGAGAGCCCCCGGACGTTCCCCCACACCCCTATCCCCCTCAACTTAAAGGCGTCCCCGTAGAGTATGTCTGGCATGAGACCCACCGTGTTCCAGTACACCCTGTCGGAGAGGTTCTCGGAGGAGGTGAATATCAGGCCGTTCCCGAAGGAGAAGCGGTAGTCTCCGGCTATGACCTTAACGTACGGCTTGGTTATGCCAACGTACCCCTTGTTGTACGTGGTGTAGCCCTCGTAGTGGTAGAAGCCAACATCCACGAGGTCCCAAAGCTTAAACATGGCACGTACGGTGCTCTTAGGCCGGGGCAGGGTGCTGATGTCGTAAGCCTCCTTCCTGAGGCGGTTTAAGAAGGAGGTTATGGCCCCGTCGCTCCATCCGGCCTCCCTCATGAGCTGAAGGTTCCTGCTCGTTCCAGAGGTGTCCATGAGGTCGTTTATGGAGGAGGCGAAGAAGGAGGAGGGGTCGTAGGCGTAGTTATCAACGTAGCCGTGGAGGAATACGAAGGCCCTGAAGGGGCGGTAGGTGTGGCGGTAGGTGACGTACCTTCGCAGGTTCCTGTATCCGTAGAGGGTGAGGCCCGGGGTCCATCTCAGGTCCCTTCTGGACTTTATGCGGGTGTATTTCCGCCACTGTACGACCTTTACGGCGTCCTTTAGGGACACCCCGGGTAGGTTCGTCAGCTCCAGCACGGTGGCGGAGTTTATATCCACGGGGTTTCCTCCCAGTAGGAGCCAGTAGGCCCGGCTCAGGTCCGAAGGGGCCTCCTCCGAAGCCCTCAGCGATATGACGGTGTTTATGCGACTCCCAAGGGCGGAACCGTTGCGCTGGTTCTCCGGAGCGTACAGGATGAGGCTGTCCTTCACCCGTTTGAATACGGCTGGCGTCATGCCCGGGACATCAAGGAGCTGGTAGAAGTTTCGGAAACCGCCGAACCTCTGCCTGTACTTATACACACTATCCGCCAGAGACCCGGGGAAGACCTTCCGCAGATCTTCAAGAGAGGCGGAATTCAGGGCCACGTAGGAAAACAGAAGGAACATCGGACGGCTATTTTACGGTCGCCGACCCCACTGCAGAGTCCTCTTTCGGCCGGAGCGTGCGCTTCAAACGATAAATTACCACCCTATAATATCAAGTTTCCACGACATGGAAAACGATAAGTGTATAGTCCTGCTCTCCGGCGGGATAGATTCGGCGACCGCTTTGTGGTGGGCGAAGGAGAGGTTCAGTGAGGTGTGGGCGCTGACCTTCCTTTACGGTCAGAGACACTCCGTGGAGCTGGAGTACGCTAAGAAGCTGGCAGACCTCGCCGGGGTTAAGGGGCACTTAATCGTGGAGTTGGACGTCCTGAAGAGGGTGGGAGGGTCCGCCCTGACGGACGATAGGGTCCCCGTCCCCGAGGGGCCCTACCCACCGGAGGGTACCATAGCGACCTACGTTCCCATGAGGAACTCCATCTTCGGGGTCGTCGCCGGCGCCTACATGGAGGTCTACGGCATAACGGATCTGGTGATAGGGATACACGCCTCGGACGTCCCCAACTATCCGGATACGAGGCCGGAGTGGGCGTCCTCCCTTGAGGCCCTACTGAACGCCGGCTCATCCCTGTCCTTTGACAGGAAGCTTCGCGTGAGGGTCCATACCCCCCTCTTAGGTCTAAAGAAACCCGACATAATCAGGATGGGCCTGAAGATGGGGGTACCCTACGAATGGACGTGGTCGTGCTACTCTCCGGTGAACGGGGAGCCCTGTGGAAAGTGTCCCACGTGCCTGCAGAGAGCGGAGGCCTTCGCCGAGGTAGGGGTCCCCGATCCTCTGCTTGTCAGACTAAGGGAAAAAAGGAGGTAGAACATGCTTAAGGAACTCTTAAGGGAAGACAGAGTCATCCTTGATATGAAGGCCAGGACGAAGGAGGAGGCCATACGGGAACTCGTGGATGTCCTTGACCTCTCCGAGGACAAGAAGGAGATCCTGTTCAAGTCCCTGATGCAGAGGGAGGTACTCGGTTCCACGGGTATAGGTAAGGGGATAGCCATCCCCCACTCCCGCAGCATAGTCGTTGATAACATAACCCTCGTCGTAGGGGTATCCAAGGAAGGTGTGGATTTTGATTCCCTTGATGGGAAGCCCGTACACCTCTTCTTCATGCTGATAGCCACACCTAACGACCCGTCCATGAAGTACCTGACGGCTCTGGGGGCCATAGCCCGGGTATCCCGCTCCATCGCCCACGAGGGTGAGATAAGGACCGACTTCTCCTCTCCCAAGGAGCTAGTAGATTACATCTTAGAGCACGACCATGAGTAAGCGCGAGTACCTGCGGAAGCTGTACCTCCTTCAGGACCTGGATCTACTCCTCCAGCAGGTAAGGGACCCGGAGTACGAGGCCAAGACCGGTCTTAAGATAGACGAGGAGAAGATAAAGGAGCTGGAGAGGAAGAGAAACGAGCTGGCCCGGGACCTCCTGAAGTTTGACCCCGTCACTTACCAGAAGTACGAGATGCTCAAGCGGAGGTACGGTCGCGGTATCACCCGGGTTGTGAATCACATGTGCACTAACTGCTTCGCCGCCCTCCCCTCCTCCATCATCCCAAGGGACGACGAGGTCGTGGCCTGTCCCAACTGCGGTATCATACTCATCTGGCTGGACTGACCGGTGTCCCTGTTGGTTTTCGGAGTACCCTACGTCCTTCTGGCCAGCGTCTTCTCCTACACGGTTAGAGGGCTCGCTTTTGGGGAGGTGTGCTCCGCTTACGCCCTGCTGCCCATACTCCTGCTGTTTTTAGCGGACTACGGACTTGAGAAGCTGAACGGGTACCTATCCGAGCGACTTACTCCCCTGAAGGAGAGGGTTCCCCTCACGGTGTATATGTCCCTGTTAAACGCTATGATGTACCTGTCCGTATATACAGCGGGGGCGTTCTGGACTTACAGGCTCTCCGGAAAGTACTTCCTCGTACCTGTACTCTTCTTAGTGGGTCTCTTATCCGGGGGAAACGTGGTAAGGAGGTACTGGAGGGACTAAGGACGAAGGACCTACCCCTTTAAAATAATGAACTTGCTCTGGTTTATAGGAGGTTTCTGTCCGTTATACAGGTTGTACGACACCCTCTACAACCTTGACCTGTCGGGAGACAATCAGGTATTAACGGTCGGACAGAAGTTCAAACCTTTAAGGGTGAAGAGCCTGCCCGGATGCGAAGTCACCTTCCTGTACGTTGGGGACACGCTTGACCTTTACAGAACCGTAGTTGGCCCTGAAAGCGTTGCCATATACACTCCACCTACGCCGCGCGAACCCACAACGGTGCGCGTAACGGCCTTTACGACGGACACGCTTCTGACCTTTACCGGGAGAGTACTTAAATCCAGCTACTGGATAGTCAAGGTCCTTGAGCTCCTTGGAGGTTTCGTACTGTTCATGTTCGGACTTAACCGGGGTTCAACCGGGATAATGCGTGCCGTAGGTGGATGGACCCGTACCCTCCTAACCCGTCTCTCACGGAGCCCCATGCTGGCTACCCTCGGTGGCCTCATCGCGGCCCTCGGCTTCCAGTCCTCAACCGCCGTTACGGTGATGGTCGTCTCCCTTACGGACTTAGGCTTCTTAACACCCGCCTCCGCCATGGCCATGAACGCCGGCGCTGGGGTAGGGACTACCTTTACGGTGGGTATCCTGTCCCTCGGCTTCACGTACGTCGCCATAGTCATGATGGCCCTCGGTTATTACCTTGAGAGATTCACGCAGGTGTACGAACACTACGGACGGGCCCTCTTCGGCTTCGGACTGGCCTTCTTCGGTATATGGCAGATGGGGAACGTCTTCGCGGACATGGCCTCCATCCCTTACGTCACCACCTTCATACACGACATATCCAACAACGTGCTCCTGATGTTAGTGGTCTCGGCCGTGTTCGCCGCTCTGGTACATTCCTCCGCCCTCACCATAGGTATAGCCCTCTCCATGGCCTTCGCCGGGGTCATAACCTTCACCGGGGCCTTAGCCGTCGTCCTCGGCGCCAACATAGGAACGGCCTTCACGGCCGTACTAGCCTCCGCCCAGCTCTCCCCCGTGGCCCGGAGGGTGGCCCTCATGAACCTGCTGGGTCGTACCGTCCTCTCCTTACTCCTCCTCCCCACCGTCCATCTGGCCCCATCCCTCCCGATATGGGTGGAGGACCTGAGCAAGAACATCGCCCTATCCCACATATACTACAACCTCGTATTTGCCGCCATAGTCGTCCCCCTCACCTACGTGAGGGCTCTCTGGAGGATGGAATCCCCCATAAAGGAGCGAGTGTCCAGAGCCATAATATACGACGACCCCGAGTTTTTGCTGGTCTATATGGAGAAGGTCATAGGGGACGCCCTGAACGTGGCCATGCAGATGTTTCAGGACCTGTACGAGGCCGTGCGGACCCGGAACCCGGCGATCTTTGAGAGGATAGCCAGTATGGACGACGAGATAGATAGGGCAGAGGAGACGATAAACGCCTACGTCTCAAGGGTGATGGCCCACGGTCTGACGGGGGAGACGGGAAAGAAGGTCGTGGCCTTAGCCCAGATAATGGAGGAGATTGAGAACATGGGGGACATAATCTCCAAGTCCATAGTCCGGAACGTTGAGAAGCTGTACAAGGAGGGAATAAGCCTGACGGAGGATGAGCTGAACGGTATAAAGGTGATGCACTCGGAGGTCATGAGGACCTTAGCCATCGCTATGGTCGTGCTAACCACGTGGGATCCGGAAAGGGCGAAGGAATTATTAGCGAGGGCCAAGGAGGTAAAGGCGCTCCTTGACCGTATGAGAAAGGAGTTCTACACGCGGATAGACGTCTCCAACGTCCAGTCCGGAGAGGTATATCTTGACCTGCTGTCCGACATGGAGAGGGTGAATTTCAACGCGGCCGCCATAGGTGGCGCGGTTCTGGAGAGCTTGGGGGAAGAGGGTAAAACGGCCGAAGGGTAGGTCAGAAGGTTAGAGTTCTGGACAGCCTAACGGGGTAGGGGACACTCCGCTTGCCCAGTATAGGTACGTTAAAATCCACGTAAGCCTTCCCATCCACGCCTATGCGGGCCCTCCTCGCCTTTATAACCCCCATAACCCTGCTCGCCGCCCCCTTGAGGTAGGAGTACCTGACGGATACGGTTATAGGAACCCTGGCCTTTCCACCTGCCTTGATCGTCCTCCCGTAGGTGTTGGAGACGTCGGCGACCTTCACACCTTCAACGAGTACCGAGCCCACAAAACGGTCAAGGACGGCGTCTATGGTGTTGGGATTCTCAACCGAAAGGAGTATATCCATGGAGAATCCGCTCAGGTCGACGCTTTTGAGACTCGCCCCTTGCAGGGAGAACCTACAGTCCTTCAGGGCGATCCTCTTCTGTACAGTGGCGCACCCGTGAAAGGCAAGGAGAGAAACGGACAGAAGCGAGAGGTTTCTAAGCAGACGCATACGTTTATTCTAAGAGGGAGTCCCCACGGCGTGTCCGGTCAGGTACCACTTTGGGTACAAAATCGCAAAAAGCGGTACCGGATTCGGCTTACCCCGTACTTCCACCAACGGGATGATTTTCCCACGCCCTCTAACGACACCGCGAGCATTCACCACCTCACACCCACCTCTATAGAGGGAAAGATAGGCAGCTGGTAGAATGCCGTCCTTATCGGAGGATCTTTGGAGTAGTCGTACATGTAGAACCACACGTTCCTCCGGTTATAGACGTTTATTACGGATAGGGAAAGGTACCCCCTGAACCGTTTTATACTGAAGTTTCTACGCACGTACAGGTCCAGACGGTGGTAGGGTGGGTATCGGAGGGTATAGGGTACGCTGTATATCTCCCTCGTCCCTACCCTCATGGGCATCCCGAGGCCCGGGTCGTACATGGAGTATACGTCGTACCGGGCTATGACCCCGGTGTAGGGCATACCGCTCTGGTAGGTGAAGCGGAGCCCTCCTACCGCACCCCAAGGCAGGGGGTGAGATAGGGTGAAAACCACGGCGTGTCTCCTGTCCCATGGGGAGGGATGGATGGTATCTCCGAACTTCATCCGGGCTATCAGGAAGGAGTAGGAGAGGAGGAGGCGCACCTTACCGACGTCCTTCCGGACGTATCCGTCAAAGCCGTAGGCCCACGCCTTCCCCTCCCGGAAGATGGTACCGTAGATGTCGTTTATATCCGGAGTAGGGTTCTCCAGCAGGACGTAAGGGTAGTCCTTGTAGAAGGCCTCAACCTCCCAGTCCCCCCACGCGGTTATACCCGTCAGCCCGAGGGAGTAGTGGAAGGACCTCATGGGCTGCCAGCCTCTAAATACGGACGTCCAGTAATAGAACGAGGATAGGACCTCACCCAGCTGTCCCCCTCCCATACTCAAACCGATGTGGTACTGGTGAAATACTCCCCAGCCACCCTTGATGGCGACGTCGGGTGTGAGGAAGTAGCGGAAGGTTATACGCGGCTCCGGGTTGAGATAGGCAACGTTGTACTTGCTCATGGGCTCCGGGAACCACGTATAGAAGAGGTTGAGGCGTCCGCCTACCGAGAGGTTGTATATACCCCTCTTCAGCAGGTACTCCCCGTAGATGGAGGAGAGGACGGTGTTGCCCTTATCCTCGTACTTCATGCCGAAGAAGTCCTGATTTATCCCGCCCCATCCGGGCTCTACGGAGAGTCCTAACCTTATCTCCCTGCTCTCATCCACGCTGCTTAAGGAGGTCCGGAAGGTACCCAGATTCATGGGGGCGGTTAATGAGACGATGGTCTGATCCTTAAAGCCAAAGGATAGCCTATCCCTGAAGAGGGTGAGACCCAGAGTGCTCAGAGAGACCCATTTTCCCCCCAGGATGGCCCTACTCCTGAGGGACAGTACGGTGTTTCCCCACGAGGCGTAGAGGTGGGCCGTCCGGAAGTACAGGTCAAGGACGTCGTCCCCCTGAAGCAAGGACAGGGAGAGCCTCCAGGACGGCCTGACGTCGTAATAAAACTTCGCTATACCGTCGTAGAAGTGGTAGGGAAAATCGTACCCCATCCATCCGGCCGTTATATCAAAGTAGGAGCGACGGAGGGCAACGAGACCGCCGAACTTACCCCTTTTAAAAGTCTGGAACAGGGACGTGGCCAACAGACTAACGGAGAGGTTACCGTACGCGCTATCCGGCTCCGCCACCTGAACGTCTAAGATGGAGGATAGGACACCACCGTACCGGGCCGGGAAGTTGGAGCGGTAAAAGGTAAAACCCGATAGGGCATCGCTTATAAACACGGAGAACAGACCGGCCATGTGGTAGGGGTTGAACACCGGTACGTCGTCAAATAGGACGATGTTCTCCTGAGGCCCCCCGCCCCTCACGGAGAACTTGGAGGAGAAGTCGGCCGCCATCACCACGCCGGGTACGTCCTGTATGGCTCTAAGGACGTCCGACGTCAAGAAGTTGGGCCTCTCCCTTATCACCTCCGCCTTGAACTTAAAGGGCTCTACTGTCCCCTTCCGGAACTCCTCCCTCTTGGCGGTTATGACGATCTCCTTAGCCTTTATCGGTGAGGTACGCAGGACTACCTTTACGAAGAGGGTAGTGTCCCTCCCATAGACTGAAAAGGTATCCGGCTCCCTCCCTACGGCTGACACGATTACCTTCCACCTTCCGTCCGGCAACACAAGCTTGAAGAAACCCCTATCGTCGGCGTAGGTACCCTTTTTCAGCTTCGGGACGCGCACCACGGCGTAGGGTATTCCCCCCTCAAGGCTATCCACCACCTGCCCCTCAACCGTTATGCTCCCTAAGAGCAGGAAGATCACTCCGTATTTTACGGAGGAGCGTACTGCATGCGTCCGGAAACGGGGTGCCTTACCAGTGTATAATATGAGACCAAGGAGGAACGAGTATGATAGAAATCAGGATCCACGGTCGTGGAGGACAGGGGGCCGTAGTAGCCTCCGAGATCCTTGCTCAAGCCTTTTTTAAAGAGGGGAAGTACATACAGTCTTTCCCCCACTTTGGTGTGGAGAGGCGCGGCGCTCCGGTCGCCGCTTTCGTGCGCGTTGGGGACCCCGGAAGCCTCTTCGTACGTACCAACATCTACGAGCCGGACCACATAATCGTGTTAGATCCCACCCTCCTTACGGCCGTAAACGTCATGGAGGGCCTGAAACCGGGAGGCTGGATCGTGGTCAATACCCCGCAGTCCCCGGAGGAGATAGTTGAGGAGGTGGGAATACCGCCTACGTACAGGGTGGCTACGGTGGATGCTACGTCCATAGCCATAAAACACCGTCTCGGTAGCAAGATGACCCCCATAGTGAATACGGCCATCCTGGGCGCCTTCGCCCGGGCCTTCGGACAGCCTTCCCTTGAGAACCTCCTGGCGGCCATAAAGGAGGGCGTACCCATAAAACCGGAGGAGAACGCCGCGGCCGCGCGCGAGGCCTACGAGAGCACTAAGATTCTGATACCTCAGGAGGTGTAAGATGGCCAAGAAGTACGACTTCAAGGCTTCGGAGCTTCCCATATCTCCTATTACCCTGACCACCACCCTTGAGAACCCTACGGGTGGGTGGAGGAGCTATAAGCCGGTGATAAAGAACAAGTCCGCCCCCTGTACCATGACCTGCCCCACGAAGGTCCTCATACCCCACTTCATAGACTCCTTAGTCAAGGGGGATCTGGATATGGCCGCCAACCTGCTCCACAGGAACAACCCCTTCCCCTCCATAACCGGTCGTCTGTGCCACGCTCCGTGTGAGCTCTCCTGCAACAGAGGGAGGTACGACGAGCCCATCTCTATAAAGCAGCTGGAGAGGTTCGTGGGGGATTACTACCTTGACAAGAAGGGTAAGCCTCCAAGGAGAGAGACGGGCAAGAGGGTGGCCATAGTCGGCGGCGGGCTCGCTGGCCTTTCGGCGGCCTACTACCTCAGGTCCAAGGGGCACGAGGTGGTGGTGTACGACCGCAACCCCGAGGTTGGGGGGTACCTGCGCTACGCCGTTCCCGAGTACAGGCTGCCCTTAGCCGTCCTTGAGGCGGAGGTGGCCGCCCTTGAGAAGATGGGAGTGAAGTTCGTAACCGGCGTTGAGGTGGGTAAGGACGTACCCTTTGACGAGTTGAGGACGAAGTACGACGCCGTTCTCTTAGCCCACGGCTCTTCCGCGGAGGTGAAGCCCACCTTCCCCGGTGCAGAGGTACTGAAGTCCGGTAGGGACCTGCTCAAAGACGTCCGGGCCGGCAAGAGACCGGAGATCTCCGGCAAGGTGGCCGTGGTCGGGGACGGAGGCACGGCCTTTGAGGTCGCCCGCGTCCTCAAGAGATTAGGGGCCGACCCCTTCGTCATATACCCCTCCGGCAAGATAACCGTACCCTTCCACGAGAGGCAGACCCTTGCCATGGCCGAGGAGGAGGGCGTAAAGTTCTTCTTCGGTGAGATGCCTGTGAAGGCGCAAAGGGTGAACGGTATGGTTGACCTCACCGTATCCGAATCCGAGGACGGGGAGCCGGTGGCCGGTACGGAGCACGGAATGACCTTCAACGAGGTCTTTTATGCCTACGAGGGGAAGGTTGAAACCTCCTTCCTCCCCGAGGAGATAACCGAAGGTGGGTACGTGAAAGCCAACCGTAAGGACTCCACCACACCCCTTGAGGGGGTCTTCGCCGCCGGAGAGGTCGTACTCGGGCCCTCGCCCGTGGTGAATATCGTATACTCCGGACGTGTGGCTGCGGCCTCAATAGACGCCTACCTGAAGGGCAGGACCTACACCCCCGAGACCTTCCCGGAGGTGGTGGGCTACGACAGGATAATAACCGACTACTTCCCGACCGCCCCGAGGGTGCCGGAGCTGAAGCTCTCCGTGGATGAGAGGGTTAGGTCCCTAACCCGGGAGGAGGTCATAGGCTACACGCAGGAGCTGGCCATGAAGGAGGCGGAGAGGTGTTTCTCCTGCGGCTTCTGTAACGCCTGCGGGAACTGTTACGTCTTCTGTCCCGACTACACCATAAAGTGGGTCCACGGCCGCCCGAAGGTGGATTACGAGTACTGCAAGGGGTGCGGCGTGTGCTCCGAGGAGTGTCCGAGGGGTGTTATAGACATGGTGAGGGAAAGGGAGTTTTGATAGGATTTAGAAACAGGAGGGCAGAATGAAACTGCTGGAACAAAGCACCTACACGGTTTTAAAGGGGAACTACGCCGTAGCGTACGGCGTAAAGCTGGCGAGGGTGGAGGTGATCTCCGCCTACCCCATCACCCCCCAGACCACGATCGCGGAGAAGCTGGCCGACATGACGGCTACAGGGGAGCTCAAGGCCCGGTTTATCACCGTTGAATCCGAGCACTCCGCCATATCCGCCGTCATAGCTTCCTCTCTTGCTGGAGCGAGGTCCTTTACGGCTACGGCCTCGCAGGGGCTGGCACTGATGCACGAGATGTTGCACTGGGCAGTTGGGGCGAGGGCACCCGTAGTTCTGGCCAACGTGAACAGGGCTCTGGCCCCATCGTGGAACATCTGGACGGAGCAGACGGACTCCTTAGCCCAGAGGGATACGGGCTGGATCCAGATATACAACGAGTCCAACCAGGAGGTCCTTGACAGCACTATCTTAGCCTTCAAGATAGCGGAGAGGGTGTATCTACCCACCATGCTGGTACTGGACGCCTTTATCCTCTCGCACACCTCCGAGCCGGTTGAGGTCTACCCGCAGGAGCTGGTGGACGAGTTCCTGCCACCCTACCACCATCCCAACGCCATAAACTTTGACGATCCCAGAGCCATAGGCGCCTTCGCCCGTCCGGACTACTACATGGAGTTCCGGTACAACATCCAGAAGGCCCACGAGGAGGCCCTGAAGGTGTTCAAGGAGGAGACGGACCTCTTCGCCGACATGTTCGGTCGTAAGTACGATACGGTTGAGGAGTTCATGTTGGACGATGCGGACTACGTCCTCGTCTTAGCCGGAAGTACCACCACTACGGCCAAGTACGCCGTGGCCAAGCTCCGCGAACGGGGTGAGAAGGTGGGCATAATGAAGATAAAGCTCTTCAGGCCCTTCCCCGTAGAGGACGTCCGTAGGGTACTTAGCGGTCGTAAGAAGGTGGCCGTGATAGACAGGAACGTCTCCTTCGGTCACTCCGGCATCTTCTATATGGAGACCAAGGCGGCCATGTACGGTGCCAAGGATAGGCCTCCCATCTTCGGCTACGTTGCCGGGCTCGGAGGTAGGGACATCCGTCCGCAGGACATCATAGACATATACGAGGATATGAAGGGGAGAGAGGAGATGGAAGGCAACATAATCTGGAAGGGGGTAAGAGTATGAGCTGGGCATGGGTAGAGGTAAAACCCAACGAGAACGACCTGCTCTATTCGGGTCATTTGGCGTGTCAGGGGTGCGGTGCCACCATAGCCGCACGTCTGGCGCTTAAGGCCTTAGGGCCTAAGACGGTATTCGTGATACCGGCATCCTGCTGGAGCGTGATAGACGGGGCATGGCCCCAGCACGCCCTTCAGATACCCGTATTCCACACGGCCTTTGAGACGGCGGCCATAGCCGCTACCGGTATAAGGGCCGCCCTTGACATGAAGGGAATGCACGACGTCAACGTCGTAGCGTGGGCCGGTGACGGGGGTACCTTTGACATAGGTCTTCAGGCCCTCTCCGGAGCCGCCGAGAGGAACGAGAACATAATATACGTCACCTACGACAACGAGGCTTACATGAACACGGGAATACAGAGGTCCTCCTCAACGCCCGTAGGTGCATGGACCACCACCACGCCGGACGAGAGGCCGGAGGACAGGCCCAAGAAGAACATGATGGAGATACTGGCGGCTCACAGGGTACCCTACGCCGCCACGGCCAGCATAGCCTTCCCGGACGACTTCATCAGCAAGCTGAAGAAGGCCTCCCAGATAAAGGGGTTCCGCTTCATACACGTCTTCTCACCGTGCCCTCCGGGGTGGAAGATGGCCTCACACCTTTCGGTCAGGATAGCCCGTCTTGCCGTTGAGACCAAGATCTTCCCCCTCTACGAGATAGAGGACGGAGAGCTTTACACCATAACCCACTGGCCTAAGGGCCTTCCGGTTGAGGAGTACTTCAAGCTCCAGGGGAGGTTCAGGCCCGTTCTCAAGGACCCCGAGAGGCTCTCGTACGTGCAGAGGTTCGTTGAGCACCAGTGGGAGAGTCTGGTGAGAAAGCACGAGGCCACGCACGGCTACCTGCCCGAGGAGGCGAGAAGGACGGTGCGCAGCACCATATAGGGACGGTGCTACACAGAAATAGGGGGGCGTACGCCCCCCTTTTTTTACACCCGGAAGTCAATCAGATATAGACCTTCACGTAGTACTCCTTTTTAGCCTCTTCCACCAGCTTGTTCAGCTCCTCCTCTATCTTGCGCTGCAGGAGTATCTGTTTAACCTGTGCTCTCGTGGGTCTCTGGCCCTCATGCACGTCTAACACCTTGAAGATGTTTATCATGGTGCCATCGGGCGTGGGTATGGGACCCACCACCTCGCCGGGTTTGGCCCCCTTGAGCTTCTCAACTATGTCCGGTGGTAGGGCGCGGGCGCTCACCCATCCGATCTCCCCACCGTTCTGTCTGGACACTGGGTCGTCGGAGTACCTCCGAGCCAGCTTCGCGAAGGAGTACCCGGCTTTGATCTTCTTCACTATACCCTTAGCCTTTCTCATCACACGTTTGACGTCCGCCTCGGAGGGGCTTACCTTAACTAAGATGTGTGCCAATAGGAAGGCGTCCTCCCTCTTCCCCTTAACGTAGAAGATGTGGTACCCCTGAGGCCCCCTCAAAGGTTTGGTATAGCCACCCTCGGGGGTCTTCTCTATCTCCTTAACGAAGTTGGGTGGCAGGGCGTTCTTGGGTACTATGCCTAAGTCCCCTCCTATGCGAGCGCTCTCCCTGTCGTCGGAGTACTTCTGAACCATCTCCTCCCATCCGGCTCCCCTCTTGAGCTGTCTGTAGATGTTCTTTGCCCTGTTGTAGTACTCCTGCTCTGCGGAGGCCGAAGGTTTTACCATCAAGGTTATGACGGCGAGTTTGAACTCCGGGGGCGTGGCCAGGGAGTCGGCCAGCTTTTCGTAGGCCTTATCCACCTCCTCGTCGCTTACCTTCACCCGGGGTTTTATCCTCATCTCTACGTACTTCTGAATGTAGAGGGTCTTGCGGATGTCGTCCCTCAGGTACCGTCGGTAGGCCTCAAGGGTAAAACCGGCCTCCTTGAGCTTCCTCTCAAACTCCTCATCGCTTAGGTTCCCCTTTATCTGTTGTATCTGCATGTCTATTGCCCTCTCCACCTCGTCCTCGCTCACGTGGATTAAGGTGTCCTCCCTTATCTTCAGGTACAGGAGCTCGGTATTAACCATCTGCTGGAGTACCTCCCTGCGGAGGGATGGAAGCTGGTCCGGGGGTATCCCGTAGGTGGAAGCGTAAAGTAAGGCCCTCTCGTCCACGTCGGACATCCAGATGGCCCTGTCATCCACCACCGCCGCCACCCTATCCAGGGTATCCAGCTGCACGGCCAACAGTAAAAGCATCACTTACCTCCCGCGTACTTCCTTTCAAACACCTTAATCAGGGAGTCCTCAACCTCCCTCTTGCGCTGATCAATCAGGTACTGATACACCACGCCCTTCACGTTGGGATCTATCTTCTTCAGGTTGGTACGACGTATATCCACGACCTTGGCGAGGGCGTACGTACCCGGAGCCACCTGAAACGGGCCCACGACATCTCCCACCCTGGCTTCCTTCAGGGTCTTGAACTCCTCCTCGTTCATGGCGAACCTCCCGAGCCCCAAGTTCTGGTAAGGGGAGGGTTGTACCCCTATCTTCCCCTTCTTGGCGAACTCCTCCAGCATGAGGTTAGCGGCGTAGCTGCCGTCCTTGAGTAGCTTCCGGAGGGTATCCGTCAGAGCTGGGTCCTTATAGACCACCATGAGCATGGCTATCTCCTTGGAGAACTCGTCCTTGTGGGCGTTTATGTAGTCGTTCACGGCGTTCGTATCCACGTTTATGAGGGGAACGACGTACTTCTGATAAAACAGGTCGGCGTACACGCTCTTGTCCGCCCAGTAGGCCATGCGTTTGGCCTGAGGGTCAGAGGTTATCCCCTTCTCCTTGGCAGCGTTGTAGAATAGGGCTATCTTCTCAAGGGCCTTCTTCAGGTCCTGCTCCGGGGTAAGTCCGGGGATCTTGGAGGCCGCGTTCAGGTCCTCCTTCGCTATCACTACGTCCCCGATAACCTCAAGGGTGTCTATCTTGGTCTTACCGGTCGTCCGCGCGACCTCCTCCTTTGAGCCTTTACCCCGGGTCAGGTACATGAGCCCGAGGGAACCTACGAATACTCCGGCGGCCAGCGATACTATGGCCACCACCACCACTGTGAATCTGTTCATGGAGAGGGGAGTTTAAGGGGGAAAGTTAGGGAACGCTCAACCTGAACAGGCTGTCCGGTACCTCAACGTTGACGGCGACGTTCTTCAGGGTTATCTTCACGTAGTCCTCATCGCTGAAGGCCTCTATCCTCTCCGGAAGCAGGTCCCTACGGAGATAGACCAGCAGGGAGTCGTACCCTACCCTGTCGCTCGTTATCTTCAGGATGATCCTCCTTCCCCTCCTCCTCTCCTCAACGTGCAGGGCGGAGTAGTCCCCCATGAGGAGGGACTTGAGGTCGTAGGGGACGGGCTGGGAGTATATCTCCCCCTGATACTTCACCCACGAGCTGTCTCCCCGGGCCACGATGATGTACTCCTCCGGATCGTTCAGCTCCCATCGGAACAGGTCCGGCTTCTTAAGATAAACGCTCCCCCTATAGACGACCACGTTTCCGAACTTCACCTCCTGCACTACGTCGGCCCGGAAGGTACGGAGGGTGTCGTAAATGCGCTTTATGTCGTCAAAGATCCCCGCGTACAGAAGGTGGAGCATAGGTCACCTCACGATTAGGCTGTAGGTCTTCCCGTTAGCGGTCAGGAAATACACTCCGGAGCCGACTTCCAAGACGATGGACCTACCACGGGCCAGAAGCCTGCCGCCCGATGAGTACAGGGATACGGAGCCGCGATCCGTGCTGGCCCTGACCGTGCGTCCGGAGACCTCCACATCAACGGCCCCGGTAAGGGTAGGACCGGCGGTGGGTGTAGGGGTGGCGAGGAGGGCCAGGTAGGCGTTCACGAGGCCGTACCCGTAGAAGTAATCCTTACCGTACTCCCCCATGTCTATGGCCGTGGCGTCCAGTATGGCCCTCACGGTGTCGGCGGAGAGGTTGGGGTTCCGGGAGAGTATCAGGGCCGCGACCCCGGAGACGTGGGGGGTGGCCATGGAGGTACCGTCGGCGTAGGCGTAGGCGTTGTTGAAGGGTACGGTGGAGGCTATCAGGTTCCCGGGAGCCACCAGCTCCAGCTCCGGACCGTAGTTGCTGAAGTAGGCCCTCTGACCTAAGGTATCTATGGCCCCGACCGCTATTACCTGCGGGTAGGCAGCGGGGTAAAGCACCCCGTTTATGCCGTCGTTTCCGGAGGCGGCCACCACAACTGTACCCCTGTCGGTACTGTCCGTAGCGTATATGACGGCGTCCTGTATCTCGGAGGCGGGGGCGGAGGCCCCCAGGCTCATGTTTATAACCCGGGCCCCCTGTGAGACACACCACCTTATGCAGGAGGCTATGTCCTCGCTCGTTCCGGACCCACCCGCCATGGCCCTACAGGAGAGTATTCCCACCTGTGCCACACCCACTACCCCCTTGCCGTTGTTCATAACGGCGGCTATGGTACCGGCCACGTGGGTGCCGTGCATCTCCGAGGCGTCGGCGGGGTAGGGGTCCGAGTCCAGTTCAACGAAGTCGTACCCTCCGGCGTAGTTCCCGCTGATGTCCTCGTGGTTGTAATCCATACCCTCATCCACGACGCACACCTTAACCGCGGAGTTCCCACGGGTTATGTCCCAGGCCCGGTCGGCGTATATGGCCCACATCCCCCACAGGTAGGTTCCCAGCATGGGGTCGTTCGGCCAGTAGTCGGTTCTGTACAGGAGCATCGGTTCGGCGAAGAGGACACCGGGGTGTGAGTTCAAAGAGTTCAGGAGGGCTTTAACGTAGGATAGGTCGCGTTTGCCATCGGGGAGGGTTATGACGTAGGATGGCGTATTCTTAGCCTTTCTGTAGGGCAGGCCACCTAACACCTCCTCGGGCGTATGACCGTCCTTAAGCCTGACGACTATCCTCTTTCCGTCCCAGGCCTTCCAGTAGGACGGGGAGTCCTTCACTTTAAGGTACCATCCGTACGGAGAGGGCCGACTCTCTCTCTTTATCTCCCGTAAGACCTCTCCGACCCTCCATCGGGGAACCTCTGCGGGTATCTCCGGCCTGAAGAAGGATAGGAGCGTTATCATCTCAACCCCCTCAGGTAGGCCCTTATCCAGAAGCGCTTGGTGGTAATGGCGGAGGAGTTGCCGAGCACAACGTAATAGACGCTGGAGTCAAGGGCGGGGGAGTAGGAAACGGTGCTCACCCCCTCAACGTAGCCGTGGAGGACGGCCGTGGAGTCGTCGTTCAGCCACCTGACGAAATTTACGCTGTCCGTCCAGAAGGCGTAGCTTATGTCCCCGTCCCCGTTCCTTACCCGGGCCTCAAAGTGCAGGGTATCTCCGGAGCGGGCGGAGAACTTCAGACGGAAGTAGTATCCGGGTCCAACGTCGTAGTAGCCGTGGAAGAGGTCCACACTCACGAGGTTGCCGTTCCCTCCCCCTCCGTTCGTATCCTCCACCCTACATCCGGGAAGGAGTACCCCCAGCACTAAAACGGACAATAGAAAACGCAACATCCGAAGGATATTTTAAGGTAGCCGAGCGGAACGGTGGGTGATTTGGAGGACGTCCAGACGGGAATCCGGGCCACTACCGTGGGACGATAAAATATCGGCACCGTAAAGGATAATGTCCATAATTACCCAAAAAAGTACGCTCACCTTAGAATATCGCGTCGGAATGTACAAACGGTTGGTTCTTCTGTTTTTCGTATTCCTGCTTCTTCTCTACCTCTTCCTCGTCTCTCCCTATCCCGTATGGAGCGGCGATACGAGTAAATTTCAGTTCCTCCTGAAAGTCTGGGGAACCGCCCACAATCCCGGCTATCCCCTCTACATAGTTCTGCTCCACATCTGGGGGAAGGTATGCCCTCTCGGTACGGCGGCCTTCAAAGCGAACCTATTGCAGGTGTTCCTATCCCTGGCCACACTTACGATGTTGTACTCCGTAGGGAGGAAGTTAGGGGCTTCGGATAGAGTACTTCTACCACTTACCCTCATCGCCGGGGGCTCCCCCCTGTTTATTAGGTACGCGACGACGGCCGAGGTGTATATTTTCCTCGTATTTCTGGGGGTATCGGGGATTTACCTTTCGGTTGTGAAAAAGCACGCACTTCTATCCTGGTTTCTCCTATCGTTAGCCGTCTCACACCATCCCCTTGGCATAGTATTCATCCCGGTATATTTTGCCCTGCACGGACTTCCCGATATGAGAAAGGGCATCCTGATGCTGTTTCTAACCCTTCTGGCCTACGTGCCTTACACCCTCGTTATATTCCTGACCGGGTGGTCCGGCTCGCTCTATCTGGAGAGTAGAGCCCACAACCTGATAGACCTATTGGGCGTTATCAGAGGGGAGCGTTTTATCCACAACATGGACTTCTGGAATCTCGGTAGAAATGTCCTCTGGTTCAGGAAGGCTCTGGAGTATCTGCTTAAGGAAACTTCATTGCTTCTGCCCTTTGTACTGTACGCACTCTTCAAGGTCAAACGGAGGGATATTCACGCCCTTTCCCTTTCTATGGCTCTGCTGCTCCTCATTGGAACGCTTTACCACATAAACGATATAAGGGACTACTTCATAGTGGCCGTACCGTTCGCCTTTCTGATAGCATCCGTATCCCTTGAGGAGATCAGTGGTAGGTGGCCGGCCCTTATCAACCTCCTCCTTCTTATCGGATTCGCCCAGGTGTTTCTGAACGCGCACAGGGTAACCCGCCACAACAGAAACGCGGAGCGTAGAGAGAGGGAAATCAGAAGGGCCCTTCGTTCCCTACACGACGTAGCCCTAATCGGTCAGAACTCCTATCAGGCCAGACAGCGCACGCTTTACTATATTCTGGGGGAGGGGTTGTTTCCGGGACGCAGGGTTTATCCGATATACTACTTCTCCGCCTCCGCTGTCAAAAGTTATCTGTGTGATGGGGGTGAGTACCCCTCGCGTAAGAACAAACTCCTGTTGCAGGGGGCCAATCCACCTCCGGGTCTGGAAGTGATAACCGTAGGTAGAGACTACGCCCACGCTCTGGAGAAGGTGGGATGTTCCCTCTTAGCCGGACCTGAGCGTTCCCTCTATCGGGTGGAGTGCGGTTGTGCTTTAAGATCACGATAACCCAACCCGCCTTTAGTGTCTGAAGAAGGCAACAGGTTTCCACACGTTTCCTTCCTTAGAATACTTCCCGATGAGGGCTCTGATACTCAGTGGGGGTTCAACGCGGGGGAGTATGCAGGTGGGAGCGCTCAAGGCTCTACTTGAGAGGGGTTTTACCTTTGATATGGTCGTGGGGGTGTCAATAGGCTCGGTGAACGGCGTATATTTCGCTCACAAACCCACCCTTGAAGGGGTGAAGGAGCTGGAGGAGATATGGTTGAGGATGAGGAGGGAGGACGTGGTACCGGAGGGACGGATCGGGGCCCTCTTTCGCCTGCTGAGGAACCGTACCAGTCTGTTCTCAAACGAGGCTTTTTACCGTTTTATAGTGCGCACAGTACCCGTTAAGAAGTTCGGAGAGCTGAAGCTACCCACGTACATACCTGCCGTGGATATAAGGAGCAATCAGGTGTACGTATTCGGTGATGACCCCTTAGACCCGGTTGTAGATGCCATAATGGCCTCAACCGCCCTTCCTCCCTACTTTCCACCGTGGAAGTACAAGGGTATGGTCCTCATAGACGGAGGGTTCTACAGTAACATTCCCTACAGCATAGCCGTTGAGAGGGGGGCGAAGAGTGCCGTCGCCCTCCACATCCGCGGGGGCAGGTCCTTTGACGACGAGGTGTATAACATGTACGGTGTCCTCTCAAGGTCCATAGGGCTGCTCCTTGAGTCTAAGATACGGGAGCAGGAACACTTCGTGGAGGAGCACAGGGTGGATACCCTGTACGTACCCCTTGACCCACCTTACAACGTATCTATCTTTGACTTCTCGCGCACCAGAGAGCTCATAGAGGCGGGGTACGTTCAGGCCGTTCGGGCTCTGGAAAGGTACAGAGAGACGCATAAGGGATTTTGGGAGAGGGCAAAGGGTTGGATAAAGGGGCTTCTACGCAGGTAAGCGGCGGTATAATTTCCGCCCTATGCTTTACCCTTTCTTTGAACTCTCATCGGTAGCCCTATCTTACGGTGCCAACTCCGTAAATAACCCCGCCGGTCTCGGGTACGGCGGCAGGGAGCTCCTGCTTTACTACGGCGACGGATCTTACGGCCTTAACCTCGCCTTCGCCGGATTCGGGGTCGGGTACGGTCGCCTATCCCCGGGGGGGCAGTACCTCCTGCTGTCCTCGGGGTTCAGGGGGGGACCAGTGGCTCTGGGTATGGACTACGACCCCCTCAACAACCTATGGCGCGCCGGTCTCCTTATCAGGCCCTTCCGGTTCCTATCCGTGGGAGCCGTTCTGAACGGGGACAACGGCGGGGCCGGGAGTACGGACGTGGGGGTAGGGATACGCCCGTACAAAGACTACCTGACCGCCTACTTCGGAACCCGGTACTACAGGCTGGACCTTAAAGGGACGGATCCCAACGCCTTCCTTGGGGTCTCTCCGGTCTTCGGATTCTTCGTCCAGCCCTTTCCCTACGCCGGGTTCAGGGTTGAGGCCTACTCCAGCGACTCACGAAATTTCACGTTGTCTGCCGGGGTAGAGCTTTCCTTCAGCAAGCTCAGGGTGGGCGGTATCCTATCCGGGGGGGCTAAGTCCTTCGGACTGCTCTTATCTAAGGAGTACTTCACCCCCTCCATCAAGAAGGGCAGGTACGAGGTGAGGGTCAGGTCCTACACGGAGGACGGGAGGACGGGCCCGTTCAGTAGCGGTAAGAAGTTCTACGACTTCATAAGTGAGGTGAAAAAGGCCGTTGAGTCCCCCAACGTGAAGGTCATAGCCCTTGATATGAGGGACTTCGGCCTATCCATGGCGCAGGCGGAGGAGCTCAGGAGCCTACTCAAGAGGGCTAAAGATAAGGGGAAGGAGGTGATATCCTTCAGCGATTCCTACGGTACGGCCTCATATTACGTGGCCTCTGTCGGTAAGGTCTATCTCGTGCCCGAGGGCATGCTCTCCCTCCCCGGTCTGTCTGCCGAGCTGACCTTCTTCAAGAGGACCTTTGACTCCTTAGGGATAGAGGTTCAGGAGTTCCGTATGGGCAAATACAAGTCCGCCCTTGAACCCTTCGTAAGGGACACGATGTCGGAACCCAACAGGGAGCAGTACAGCCGCCTCCTTGAGGTTATATGGGGCGTGTGGCTGAAGGACGTCGCCGAAGGCAGGAAGATGGACGCCGACTCCCTGAACGGTCTGGTGAAGTCGCACATGGGGACCTTCCTCCCGGAGGAGGCGGTTAAGCTCGGTCTGGTGGATAGCCTACTCTACCCGGATCAGTGGAAAGCACTTCTCAAGGAGAAGGGTCGCAGGGTCAGGCTGGTTGAAGTCCAGAAGAGGGAGTGGAAGGACGAGAAGCCTAAGGTCGCCGTTGTCGTAGCCGAGGGGGGAATAGTGGTCGGTGAGAGCTCGTACGGTTTCTTACCCCTCGTCGGCGGTAAGAACGTTGGCGACAGGACGATTGTCAGGATACTGGACAAACTCCGTAAGGATAAGAGCGTTAAGGCTGTGGTGTTAAGGGTCAACTCCCCCGGCGGGAGCGCCTTAGCCTCGGACAACATAGCCCACGCCGTGGAGAGGCTGGCCAAAGAGAAGGTGGTGGTCGTCTCCATGGGGCGGGTGGCAGCCTCCGGAGGTTATTACATATCCGCCTTGGCAGACACCATCCTGGTGGATCGTACCACCGTAACCGGCTCCATAGGGGTGATAGGGGCCAAGTTCGTCCTGCGGAACTTTTACAGAAACAAACTCCACCTGAACAGGGACGTGGTGAAGACCTATACCTTCAGCGACGTCTGGTCCCTCTGGAGGGAGATGGACTCAACGGAGATCTTAAGGGTCCGCAGCCTCATAGAGGCCACATACGGCAGGTTCGTCTCCGTGGTATCAAAGGGTAGGGGACTGCCCGAGGACTCCGTGAGATCCATAGGCGGAGGAAGGGTGTGGGCCGGATACGACGCCGTAAACATAGGGCTGGCAGACGGTTTCGGCGGCCTCACGGACGCCGTGGAGCTGGCGGCGAAGATGTCCGGGGTTAAGGAGTACGAGGTCGTAGTGTATCCCCGGCCCAAGGGCACCTTCCAGAGGCTCAAGAGCATTATGGGGAAGGGGGCATCCCTCAAACTTGACCTTAAGTCCATCGTACCGGAAGGGTTGCAGCTTCTCTACAGGATGGAGTACGACGTTGAGGTGAAGTAGCGGGATGCCCATAAGGGAGGAGTACCTGAGGAAGAACAGGAGCCTGTGGTCCGCGATTCGGGAGATACTGGGGGAGGAGTACGAAGAGTACGTCCGGTACATAACCTCCCCCTCCTACCGCCCGTACATCAGGGCCAACACCCTCAAGATAGAGCCGGAAACCCTGAGAAGGAGGCTGGAGGATAGGGGGTTCGTCCTTGAGGGGACCGTCCTACCCTACGCTTTCCGGGTCCTCCACTACCCTACGGAGATGGGCAAAACCTTAGAGCACTTCTTAGGATACTACTACGTTCAGGATTTGGCCTCCATGCTTCCCGCCCACCTCCTGAACCCCCGGCCGCATTCCTTCGTGCTGGACATCGCTGCCGCCCCCGGTTCCAAGACCACCTTACTCTCGGCCCTTATGGGGAACACGGGTATGGTTTTCGCCAACGACTCCTCTATGGACAGGGTAAGGGCTCTGGTCAACAACGTGGAGAGGATGGGGTGCCTCAACGTCGTAGTTAGCATATACAGGGGGGAGAGGTTGGCCAGATTTTACAGGGAGTACTACGATTACGTTCTGGTGGATGCCCCCTGCTCCTCCGTGGGGACTCTGCACAAGAACCCCGAGGTGGCCCTCTGGTGGTCCCCTAAGGAGGTAAAGGCCTACAGTCGCGTACAGTACCGGTTGCTTATGGCCGGCTGGGATACTCTGAAGCCGGGGGGAAGGTTGGTATATTCCACCTGCACCTTAACCTACGAGGAGAACGAGAACGTAGTTGAGAGGTTCCTGAAGGAGAGCGGGGCCACGCTGGTACCCGTGCCTGAGGTGGGAATAGGGGAGGTAGACGGGGCCGTACCCGGAACGAAGCGCTTTTACCCTCACAGAACGGATACCGAAGGTTTCTTCATAGCCATGTTTGAGAAGGTTTAGCCCCCGTAGATATTTACACCTTTCATACGGTATCACTTTGGGTATAAAACCTGCAAAAGTGGTACCGCCCCCGTCTCCCGCGAGGGTGTCCTCTCCTTTACTCTCCCTTAGCCTCCTTGAGTATGCGACCGAAGTCCCTCAGGTACTCCCCGGCTATCCACCTCTTGAAGAATATGACGACGTTCTCGTCGTTCCTCTTTCTGGCGGAGCGCGAGAAGTTGTAGGATCCTGTTATCACTATTGAGTCATCCACGATTATGTACTTGTCGTGGAGGATGTAGGGGTTGCCGTCCTTAAATACGGGAATTCCCGCCCGCTTCAGTCTCCTGTACTCCGACCCCTTGTTCCTGACACCGCGGGCTTCCACCACACCGACCACTTCTACCCCCCTGCGCTTCGCCTCCACCATGGCCTTTCCGATGTCGTCGTCCGTAAAGGAGAAGGCCGCGAACCTTATGCTCTTTCGGGAGTTGTGCAGTATATCAACTATCCTCCGCGCTACACTGTCCTCCGGGGCGAAGTAGTTCTCCAGATAAACGTCCGCCACTTTAAAGCAGCAGTGAGTGTTGCGAGGGGAGTCCGGTCCGAAGAGGTGCTGGGCGAACATCTCCTGAAACTCCCTCTCGTAGTTCTCCGCCACCTGCGGGGAGAAGATTATGAAGGCGTTGTTATCGTTGCGATAGACGGAGGACTCCTTGAAGTTCATAGAACCGGACCACACGGCCTTACCGTCAACGACTACGAACTTGTTGTGCATGTAGGGTTTTCGGTTATCAAAGACTATAGGGATGCCTGCGGCCTTCAACTTCTTAGCCGCCCACTTACGCTTCATCCTGTCGTCCATGACGACCTTCACATCTACCCCCCTGTGCTTAGCATCTATCAGGGCATTCACCACCCTCTCCAGCTCCAGCTCAAATATGGCCACATGCACGTACCTGTTGGCCGAGTTTATGAAGGAGACCAGCGCCCTTTCGGGGTCGTCGTCCGAGCGGGTGAAGAATATCTCAACGGGGCGATTCCCCGCCTTCGGGGCCTCCTTACGGACCTCCGCCTCCCGCGGCTTGCTTCCGCCCACGCCCCGCCAGAGGAAGTACAGCGCGACCAGCAGCAGTACGAGTACGGGCCAGAGGTACTTAAACCTTTTCATCCCGGTAATATACCGGTGAAAGGCGCGTAAAGGGTACGTACCCGCCTCAGAACCTGAACTTCAGGGGTACCCTTATGCCGGCCGTAAATACGTTCTCCCTGTAGTCCTTGAAGACATCCACGATAGGGGTGGGAGAGGTGGTGGAACGGCTCCTGACCCTGTAGGATACGAAGGGCCTGACGTACGGGAGCTCTCCAGAGACACCCAGAACGAGGTCACTCTCTTTATCCTCTCTGCCGTAGTGGGAGTCGGCTACGTCCGTGGTCGTGTAGTTTCTTACCGTATGCCTGTAGGAGATGTAAGGGGAAACGTAGGGAAGGGACAGGAGAAGAGCGACCTTGAAGGTGGTGTAGTCGTGGGACCAATCCTTGGGCACTCCGGCGGGTAGGTTCGTAGCCTCCACTTTACCGAAGAGGACGTCTCCCTTTAAGGAGAAGACGGAGTACCTGAAGGTGATACCACCCCCTGCCCTGCGAAACCGGGCGTCGTACAGGTCAAAGGTGGGGTTGAAGTCGTACCTACCGAACCCGTAGACCCCCCTTACGGTAATGGGCTTCAAGGTGTAGGATAGGGAGACCTCCGTCCTGCTGTAGGCGAAGGATAGAAGTTCGTACGTCTTAGGTACGCCTGTGTAAGTCGGTCTAACACCGTAAAAGGGCATGTTCAGGTAGGATACCCTCGCCCGCAGTCCGTAAAACCTGCCCACGAGAGAAATACCGTACAGACTGCGGTTAAGCTGCTGGTTCTGAAGGTACCTGTAGAGGGCGTAGTACAGGGTGGGACCTAAGGAAATCTTACGCCTCCAGCGGTAGAGGTAAGTGAAGGACAGCCTCGCCCTCCAGATACCGTCCCCTATACCCTCAACTCCGGGGTACCTGTAGGGCTTTAGACCGCTGTAGAAGGTGTCAATCTGGGGTTGGCTGTAGTGATAGACGTTGTCAGAGGATAAGTACGCGAAGGAGGGTACTACCCGCACGTAGTGGTGTTTGAAGTGTCTCCTCCTGCGGAGCCTTCTCCTGCGGTGTCTCTTACTCCTGTAGCGCTTTCCACTGTAAGAGGCGCTTAAAGAGGCCAACATGGGGCCGTATTCAACCCTCCCCATCTCCGTGAAGTGGAATAGACTTCCCCTTTTCCGCTTGCGTTTCCCCTTATCCACGTAGGGCTTGACCGCACCCTCAACGCCAGATACCACGACCCTGTAGCGATGGAGTCCCTTGGATACCTTCAGGCTCAGTTTCAGGGGTACGGAAGCCTTTATGCTGTCCTTCCCCGTAAAGAATATCGCCCGTCGGGAAGGTCTAAGCGTCTTTATGGCGGACTTTATAAGCCTCTTCCCCTCATAGACCTTGATCTTAGCTCTCACCTTACCTCCGCCTCTCATGAAGGCCCGGAAGAACAGGTGGAGCGTGGTCGGTCCCTTGACCTTCACCACTACCCCCCTATCCGTTCTGTAGTAGGTGTAGCGGTTCTCACCCACCAACAGTACGACGGGGTACCCTCCCCCCTCCGGCTGAACGGGTTTCCAGCGACGCCGCACGTACCTATAGACACGTGCTACGGCCTCCGGTGAGGCGTAGAAGTCGTATATTCCGGCCGAGAGGTGCATCCTTATCTCGCTCTTACCAGCCCTGAAGTGGAAGTCCCTGCGTTTTCCGTTCCTGCGGTTTATGTACCAGAGCCTACCGCTCTTGTCGGCGCGGACCCTCCACCTGACGTTCGTGCTCCTCTTGACCTTCAGGCGGACGGGCGTAGCAGGGGAGAGCTGCAGGTACTCCTTCTTTCCGACCGAGGCCCTCGGACCCTCGGCCATATCCGTTATATCAACCCACGCCCCCATGAGGGAGACAGGAAACAGAGATAAGACGGCAAACACGTACCTCTTCATACCGTTTCTTCCTCCTTTCTTGGATTTCCGAATAACCTACCCAGGTACCCGTTGACGACCAGAAAGACCACGGCGAGATAACCCACTAACAGAAGGGCCTGAACCCACAGAACGTACCTCTCTTCAAAGAACAACCTCCCCTCCCCCACCTCCGGCATGGCCGCCACCACCAGAGGTAGGCCGTACCTCTTCGCTAAGGACCTTACGTGGAGCAGGTGTATGACAGGCACCCCCTCCTTCAAGAACCTGGCCACCAGACCCTCAACGGGATAGTCCGACAGGGATAGGTCCGTATAGGTGCGGGGCCAGTTTATACCGGGTTTCAAAAGCTCCCCTACCTCGTGGGACCCCAGACTGGCCACGCCTCCACCCACGTTTATGAAGGCCCTTATCCTGCCTCCGGCGGCCCTCTTTAGAACCGAGTACTTCGCATCCACGGACCTCTGCAACGGCAGGACCTCCAGAAGGTCGTAGCCGTTCCTCCTGATAGCCTCCTTCAGCATCCTCCTGCCCTCCTCCGGTAATCCGGCCCCTACGTCGTTGTTGCCCCCGATGGACATGAGGAGCGATTTCCCCCTTATAAGCCCCCTATCCCGGAGTACCCTCTCCATATCCGGCCAGGTGAAGTCCGGCACGTTCGCCCCCCAGCTGGAGGATCCTGCGGAGGAGACCCACACGGGGACGGCCCCGTAAGTCTCAACGGCTATCAGGGTGGCCGTATTCAGGGCGGGGAAGGACCCCGTCATGTGGATGGCGACGTAGTCGCCCTTTTTGACCCCTGCTCTCCTGAGTAGTTCCACCACCAGAGCCGCCCAGTTGGGGTTTACGGTCATCTGCTTGGCCAATAGGTCCCCCGTGGTCGTGGTTATGGGTGAGTCCTTGTACCCTATGAGGCCACTGAGGGCTGGGTCGTTAACCGAGTCTATCGGTATGTCCCTGCGCAGCCTCTCCTCTTTCAGTACTTTAAAGGCCTTTAAGGTACGTTTCGCCGCCTCCAACTTGACGTCGTACAGGGGGGCCCTGCTGACCGTCTTCGCTAAGGCGGACAGGGCTATCACGACCACCCCCACGACCCCTAAGAAGAGCATCTCGGCCGTGTTCAACTTGTGCTTGAAAAACAGCCTCATAGCACCACCTCCCCACCGTGCAGGAGTATCAGTAGCAGCCTTACGACGGCCACATTCACGAAGAGCATCCCCAGGGTGGGGAGTACGCCCTGCTTGTCCATCCAGTAGGCTAAGAGGCCGGGGATTACGAAGCCGAAGGCCTGAAGCTTGAACAGGAGGGGGGAAGGATAAACTACAGCGACCCACTTACTGAGGTAGGAGAACAGAAAACCTAAGAGAACTGCCACCAGGAGCCTCCTGCGGCCGTAGAGGAGCATATAGGAGGATACGACCCGCAGAAAGAGGTAAGCCAGAAAGGCGGCCGTAAGGGTGGCCAGGAGCATCAGAGGACGGGAGGATATTACGACGAAGTACCCCGGTACCACCAGACCCCCGGCCACGAAGCCGAGGACCTCCGAAGAGTAGAGAGAAAATACCAGACCTAAGGCTACAGCCTCCGTAAGTATCATGTTTTCGCCTCCTTTTCAAGGACTTCAACTATCTTTCCACCTATCCCCACGATGTTCCCCATGGTGACCAGGACGTTCTCCCTGTCGGCCACCTTCCATATCTCCTCAACCACCCTTTTGGCCACCTCCTCCGCCTCCGGCTCCGGGACGGGGTTGGTGTGCTCGTAGGTCGTTATCTTACCTTCGGGGACACCCGCACTCTTGAGGGCTCTGACGATGTAGGAGGTGAAGGTTCCGACGATAAAGTAATGGTCGGCCTCTATACGGGTTCCCACTATCCGGGCGAAGCTCTCCGTCCTCTGCGGCCTGTCCTTGCGCAGTGTTAGTACGACCAGCCTCTTTCCTTTGCGCCTCCTATTCACCATGTCCCAGATTATCACCGTTGAGTCGGGGTCGTTGGCGGCGAAGGCGTTGAACAGGTATATGCGTTTCCCATCCCTCTCAACCACGCTCTCCGTAAGGACGCCGGGGTCGGGATTCACCCTGTACATACGCTGGAGGGCCACCTCCCCGGGCACGCCGAAGTGCTTGGCTACGGCTAAAGCTATGGCCACGTTCTCCTTGTGCTCAATGTAGGGAAAGCCCAGCATATCGTCGTCGGAGACGTCGTTGGCCGACACCTTCACTATGCGGGTGTTCCTCCTTTTGGCCTCCTCCTCAAACACCCAGAACCACCTGTCCTCGGCCGTGAAGGCTACGCCGTTCTTAGGGAGGGATAGGGCCAGATTTTTGGCCACGTCGTAAAGCGTAGGCCCCATGACGTCAAGGTGATCCTCCCGGACGTTGGTTATCACGCCGACGGTACTGCGCACAATCTTCTCCTCAAGGATGCGTATGTAGTCGGGGGTTATGGCCATACACTCAACCACCAGAGTGTCCGCACCTACCTCAACCGCCCTCTTCACCACCTTCAGCTGTTCTATTATGTTGGGCTTTCCGGGGCGGAATATGGGGACCTCCCTACCGTCAGGGTATATGAAACGGGGTGTCGTGCCCGTCGTCTTCACTACGACCTTACGTCCGTCCCCCCGCAGTGCCGCCCCTATAAGACGGGTGACCGATGACTTACCCCGCGAACCGTTCACGTGTATGCGGTGGGGTATCTTACCGAGCCGCCGTAGATGGAGACGGTACCTTAAACCCTCCACCACCATGAACGTCAATGCGGCCCCACCGACGCTCAAGATAAAGGGGTCAGTCATCTCCCTCCTCCTCGTTCTCCTGTCCCGGCAGGATACCCGTTTTTCCTTCGTTCCCCTCCCTCTCCATCTCCTCCTCTTCCTCATTCTCTCCGCCGGGAAGGGAGGACAGACCTTGCTCCTGCCAGTGCTTTATGGCTCCACCCGTCTTGGCGGCCCAAACGCCGGCACCCAAGCCCACCACGGAGAGGACGAGGAGCCCTAAGTCAAAGAAGGGAAAGGCCCTCACCAGATACACCAGCGACCCCACGGCGGTGATTATGGCGATGAGGAAGGGCAACCTCGCGGCGTCCTCGTGTTTTTCTAAGGCGGCCTCGGAGACCCCCGCCATGTGCTCCACCATCTCCTCGGCGTTGTGTCCGCTGTAGTACGCTACCACCGTCCCTAAGGCGGCTATGAGCAGGACAAAGGCGGCCAGCTTTTTAATCTCGGCGTTCCTTCTGACGAGGCCGTAAGCCATGAGAAAGGCCCCGAACAGGAAACCAAAAACCGGTATGTGGTTGGTTAAGAGGTGCAGGTACGCAGCGTTCATATTCACTTATTGCAAGATAAAACGTTTCCGGCCTTGCCCCCGGGTCTGTGGCAGTCGTTGCACCCACCGTGGTAGGGATGGAGCCTCATAGCCAGAACCTTACCGTCGGGGCACTCCACCTTAGCGGAGTACGTGGGCGTACTCAAGGGAGAAGGGGTCTTTAGGTTTCCGTATCTGTCCGTGCTCAAAACTAAGGAGTCCCCCGCACCCACAGCCTTGAGGATGACCTTCGCTCCGGCGACCGGATCCCCGTTGGGTTTGTCCCAGACCGTCCCCGCGTACCTGAACGTTGGGGCCTCCTCCTCACCGAAGGCACCTCCACCGTGGCAGGAGAGGCAGTCGGCCTTGAACTTCAGGCCGGCCTCCTGAATCAGGGCGTGGTTGGGCCCGTAGTCCTCCTCCTCAAACTCCCCGACCTCGCATCCAAGAAGCATAGCCGCTGGAACCAGAAGTAATAGACGCCTCATACCTCCCCTCCTTCAGAAGATTATCCACAGACCCGTTAGCGTGGATAGGCCCGTCGCGACCAACATCCAGTTCCTGTGCTGCTCGTAGTACCCTCTGTATCCCAGATACCCGGCGTAGAGGTAAGCCCCCGTGGCCGCCCATGCCAGCGTACCGTGTATTAGGCGACGCAGGCTCCCCGCCTCGTTCCAGAGCTTTAAGGCGTTGTAGGTGCCTATGGAGGACTGGATAAGGGACAGGGAGAAGACGGTATAGCCTATCGCCCTGTGGGTTATCCTCAAAGGGTCCGGAGGTGTCCGTTTGTTCTGATACAGGTTCAGCTCGTAGAGTCCAAGACCCGCGTTGGCAAGGCTACCTAAGATTATACCGTACCCCATCCATCGGTGGAGGGTGAAAGTGGTGTAGGATTCGTGTTCCTCGTGTTCCTCTTCCTCCTCGGCGTTCTCATCCACCACGACCATCTCCTCGCCTTCGGACTCCTCTTCAGTGAGGGACTCGGCCGGCACGCTCCCGTCGTCCTCGTCGGCTAAGGCCAGCTGCGCCTTACCATCGCAACAGACCTGTACGTTACTTAAACCTTCACCTGTAGAGAGGCTCAACAAAAGCAACCACGTCATCTTCTTACCTCCAGTGTTATACGCCCGGACACCTCAACGTCGTCCGGTGCCCTCTTAACGAAGCCGAAGAGGGTTGGGGGCTTTATGCCAAAGTCCGTGAATTTGACGTGCCGGGATGTCCTCAGCTCAAGGAGGTTGTCGGAGAGCCACCGGTACTTCACCTTCCAAGTGTAGGTCTTCGCCTTCCCCTTTACCTTGAGTCTGGCCTTAACCTTCACAGTCCCGCTATCGGAACTCATCACCCTGTCTATGGCGTCCTTCGGATAGGCAACTAAGGTAAAGGTTATGTACCTGTACTTCGGATAACCCAGTATCTTGGCCACATCTCTGTCGCGCGTGGTGTTTCCGGACCTGAAGGAGCGTACCGGTACCTTAAGCTGGAAACGGAAGGTGCTGTCGTCAGAAAAGGAGGTTTTCACGGAGAGCCTTTTACTGGTTCCACTGACGGGGTCTGGTACCGCCCCCAGGGCCTTCAGTACCGTACGATACTGAACGTACCCCTCCTTGAAGGAGACGGTTAAGGAAAGAAGGGAAAGTAGCATAACGCCATTTATTATATGGCAGTATTTGGGCTTAATTCCTAAGCCGGGCCTTATACCCAACCGTATAATATATGAGCGATGATATTCGTGGTGATATCCGTCAGTATATTTGGAACTTCCGGTTGGGAGAGGACACAATCGGCCCTCCTTTACGACAGGCCGACCCTACTCCTTACTATCCCCTCCGTGCGCTTCGGGTACGACCACCAGAGAGACGAGGGACTGTACTCCTATCTACCCGTGGACCATCCCCTGCCCGACGTGAGGACGTTCAACACCTTCTTCGCAGACCTGTACTTAGGCGTGGGTCTATCTTACAGGTTCCTTGAGGTTGGGCTCTCAGCTCCATTGAGGTACGACCAGCTCAACCTGAACGAGACAGGGGAGATGTTCTACGCTTACGGCTTCGGAAATCCCACCCTGACGCTTAAGTCCGCCTACAGGTTCAGGGTAGCCGGTGTGCTCGGTGGGATGGGGATAATGGGATACTACGGCCCCCTCGTGGGAGATACCGGCTCAACCACGCCGATAAGGAACGTCAGGGAAAGGTACAGATTCACGAGGGGGCTGGTGAGGGTGTTCAACGAACCGGATCACTTCGCCTTCGGCGGGATCCTATCCCTGCGCGGGGGAAGATGGTCCTACGACCTCAACCTCTACATGGGAGGGGCGGACCTTGACGTAAACGTCTCCAACCTGCTCTCATTCTCCGTCTTATCAAACCTGAAGATCTTAGGAGAGGGCTTCGTTGAGGTGGATGGGCCGGTATGGGCTAAGGTGGGTTTGGCCTACGTTAGGGAAGGTCTGACGGTCTCCCTGTCCTACGATCACCTCTTCACTCTGGGCAACTACCCCGACGTCAGGTACTCTAACGCGTGGCCCGATTACTGGGACGTTCTCCTGAAGCCCGATGCCACCGTCTGGTTCTCCATATCCTACACCCTACCCCTCTACAGGTACAAACACACCGTACGGGTTAAGGTAGTCAGCACGGAGGGCAAGCCGGTGAGCGATGCTACGATCATACTGGGGAGCAAAATGGGGAGAGCGGACGAGATGGGCAGCCTCAAGTTTGAGAACGTTAAAGAGGGGAGGTATTCCCTCAAAATAACCGCGAAAGGGTACTACCCAGAGGATAGGACGGTTGAAGTCCTCTCCGATACCACGCTGGCGGTGATCCTTCAGGAAGCCCGGACGGAGGAGCGCATGACCGAGTACTTCATAAGGCAGGCCGAGCAGAGTGCCAAGGCGGGGGATTACGACGATGCCGAGCACTTCACCCGTTTAGCCCTGATATGGGCCCCGGACACATCCTACGAGAGGGAGGTTAAGGTCCTGATGGAACGGATAAGGCGAGGAAGGTACATGGTACTTCGGGATAGCCTCACGCGCTCCATGGAAAGGGGGGATTACGCCGCGGCCCTCATATACCTGAACGGTATGGACAGCCTCGTCAACGTTCTGGGATGGGGGGACTCCATTCCGAAGCTTCAGAGGTTGCGGGATTCAATCTATACCCTGGAGATACGCCAGCTCAACTTCCCGGAGGCGAGGAAGGTTGTATCCCTGATAGGGAGGAGACGGTACCGTAAGGCGATAAACATCCTTAAAAGGGTTCAGAAGAGGAGAAACAGCAGAACCCTGAAGAGGCTCATAAGACATCTCAACGTCATGAGAAGGGAGTACGTGGGAGAGGTCCTCCTAAGGGTATCCTCCCTCATAGCGTCCGGGAGGTACAACGAGGCGGAGAGACTCTTAGGTGAAGCCATCAGGGAGGACCCTAAAAATCCGAAGGTGAAGGCCCTAAAGCGTAGATTACTCAGGAGGAAGAGGGCCCGTGCCCGTATGCTCTACACGGAAGCGCTCTCTCATCTTGAGAAAGGGGACACGCTTATGGCCATAACAAAGTTGAAGGAGGCCATAAGTATAGCGAACGTACCGGAGGCTAAGGGCCTCCTCCGGAACCTTAAGGTGAAGAGGAAGAAACGGATCTCCCGCGACGTGCTGGACAGGATGTACCTTATTGGGTTGGAGGCTTACCAGCGGGGCGACTACCGGAGGGCTTACGAGATATGGCGGGAGATACTGAAGTACGACTCAACCTACACGAGGGCGAGGTTGAACGTTGAGAGACTGAAGCACATGATGGGAGAGGAGTAACCGTCGGGTGCACTCCGCACACACCCCGGAGCCCCGTCGTATAATACACGCGTGGTAGAGTTTTCCCTGTTTTACTTCCTCCCCCCTCCACCTCTATTTACCTACGAGTTTCCGGAGGATAGCACCTACGTGTCGGGGGGGTTTGACTTCGCCCAGATAGACAACCTCCAGACCACCGTCAGACCGGAGGGGTTGCCCCCGGAGTACGCCCTCCCCGTAGCCTTCAAGATCTCCAACGGTATGCGCTTCCACGCCAGCGTGCGCTGGGTTTCGGATTGGCTCCTCTACCTATCCTTCCCCACCGTCCACGTTTCTACCCCGCCGTTAGGTACCAGCGCCCTTCAGGGGAATCCTCCGGAGGTGGTATGGGGTCGGATAGACGCCACCTTAGAGGATACCCTGCTTCCCGTTGATGTGGACGGTCTCAAGTCCAAGATTCCCGTAAAATGGCGGATAAGGGGGAACGTGACGGTCCTGCCAGTCGTATCCTCTAAGTCCGACTTCTCTTACCTACCGCTGGCCTTCGGATTGGGCAGGAGGTTCGGAGACTACTTTCTGAGCATCGGAGGGAGTGCGAGCCGATTCGCCGGTGAAGGGGGGTGGGAGATAAGGTACGTCGGGGGACAGATATACGAAGACACCTTCTCCGTTGAGGGGGTACAGAACGACGCCGTCCTATCCTTCCAGCTGGCCGAGAAGGACGTGGGAAGGTACTACTACCGTTTCAGGATGGACCCTGTCGTACTCTACGACCTGGGCCTCCGCTTTGGCCGAAAGTTCGGCTCCCTGACCGTCAGTCTGGGAGGTGAAACCTACCGCACCCTAAACCTGAGATTTTCGGACTCCCTCTACTATAACTACGTGTCGGCTATGAGCGGGGAGTGGAGGAGGAAGGAGTTCTTTAACAACGACCTCTACGCCGAGTACTCGGCCGACTCCGACACCGTCTACCTGAAGGGGAGCGCCACGGTAGGTCTGATCAGAGATACGGTAAAGAGGGACAGCGGTTCCGCAACGGGCTCTTCCCTCTTCCCGATAGAGGGTGGTACGTACCCCTTCCTCACCCTATCCTACACCCGGGAGCACCTGTACGCCTCCGGCAAACTCTCCGGTGAGGGGATATGGGCCTTTGGGCGTGTAGGGGACGAGTACGGAGGCTTCGCGGGACTGGACCTACGTTTCGGGGGGCAGAGGTTATCAAGGTGGCAGGTAGGGGCATTCTACGCGTCGGAGAGCTTCGTCTTCTCCTTTAAGGTATCCCGGGCCTTCGGGCATCTCCGATACCCCTACGTGGATTTTACAGTACCGGTTATCACCAGAGAGCTGTACGCGTACTCCTTCGGAATATCCTTCGCGTGGAAGCTGGAGTAAGGTCCGTCCCCCGTAGAATACGGCGGTGTGGATAGCAGAGAGAAGAGACGTAGGGAGATCATCCTCGCGGCCATGAGGGTCTTTATAGAGAAGGGTATAGACAACACGTCCATGGAGGACCTCGCCAGAGCCATGGGGAAGACGAAGAGCTACTTCTACTTTTACTTCAGGTCAAAGGAGGACCTCATAATCAGCATATTCCAGTACTTGAAGGACCGGGCCTTAGAGGACCTGGAGGAGAGTCTGAGAGGGGTGGAGGATCCGATCAGAAGGCTGGAGATATGGGTGAGGGAGCACTTCCGTCAGGTAAGGGAGAACCCCGATTTCCTGCGGTTCGTCTATAGCTTCGTCTTCTCATCCATGGCCAGGAGAATGGACCTGGTGAAGAACCTGCAGAGGAAGGACAGGTACTTCAACCTCATAACCCACATAATCAGGGACGGGCAGAGTAGAGGGGTGTTCATCACCGGGGACGTGGGGGCCATATCCCACGCCATAAGGGGCACTATCTACGGCGCCATGAGGTACCTCTTTGAAGGGGATGAGGGCCACGGTAAGTTCCGCGAGGTTGAGGATACGGTAACTTCCCTGATACTCAACGGTGTCGTGAAACGATGATGTTTTTCGTACAACGACCTTGATACGCCGGTACTCTCCGCCCTATAATATAGGGTTATGTTGTGGATAGTGGCGAACCTGTACTTTGATCCCACCCTGCACCTGAAGGTGAGGGAGGCCCTCGCCCGGAGGGTCGTGCCGAAGGGCTCATCGGATTATAGCCTCTTCTCCCTCTCATGGCTCGGATACGTAGCCGGCGCCGCGTGGGACTACACGTTGAGCGGAGGACTTTACGGAAACGGTAGCACCCACGACAGCGTCCTCGCCGTTATGCCGTACGACACCATAGGCACGTGCTATAAGCCCGGGACACAGGTAGCCGCCTGGGTGAGCATAGGTACGGCCGACTCCGGAGCCATAAACGACACCTCCTTCACCTACTTTGACGGCACACTATACGGTGAGGGTGGAGTAATGGTAGCCAAGTACAACGCTGCCTCCGGGGATACGTGGGAGGCGTGGGACACGTGTCTTCTTGCTCTTAACACCCGTTTCCCCATAGGGGACGTGGACGGTGATGCTACGGTGGATAGCGCGTGGGTGGTATCCTCTCAGGCTACGGTGGATGCGGCCACGTCCACCAACCTCGCCGTCGGCATTTACCCGCTCAACATCAGGGTGTGGGCGTCGGCCTTTACATCCTACGGGGTAGATTCCATAGTCATCAAGGAGTACGACAGGCACATCTTCCGTATAAATTACGGTAAGGTAGGAACCCACACCGACTCCGTGAGATACACGTACATAGCAGGCTCTGCCCCCGTACTTGATACCCTATTCCCTGACTTTTATCACAAGGTCATGAACGTGAGCGTGTCCGAGAGGCCCTCGGTCGGGTACTCCGTCCTGACCCTGAGGGATGGCGTGGTGGATGTGACCTACGTGGGGAATTACACCCTGAGCATCTACTCCTCCACCGGCCGCCTGATCAGGAGGTACTTCGGTAAGAGGGAGGCTTCCTATCCGCTACCCTCCCGCAAGGGTGTGTATTTCGTGGTCTTCAGGTCCAAGGATAGGGCCCTGATAAGGCCTTACGTGAGATAAAGGAACCCTAAACCTGCGAAAGGGGGCCTTGGGCCCCCCTTTTTTTGTTATATTCCGGCGTCGGATCTTTTCGTGGTCAAGCGTTCCTTTCTGCTACTTTCGTGCGGAATACTCATAGGGCGAGCTCAAGAATTCTGCACGGCTCAACACTTAGCCGATACCCTTAGAGGGGTAACATTGTACCATCGGAACGATGTAGTCATCTCCGGCGGGAAGGTATCACTTTGGGTACAAAATCGGGAGAAGTGGTACCGGATTCTGCTGAGGGAACGCATGGTCACGCATCACCCACCTTCCTGCCTACGAAGAGGTACGTAGAGCCCACGTGGAAGTAGTAGGCCCTCTCCATGACGAAACCGCTCTTTGAGAACAGGACCTCCATCTCCCTCTTACCCGGGAAGTTCAGGATACTGCGGAATAGATAGATGTAGTCTGACACGCTCCCTCCGAAGAGGGGTGTTAGTATGGGCATCACGACCCCCACGTACGGGAGGGCCAGCCACGATGCCAACCTGTCCCCTATCTTCATGTCAAGGATGAGCACCTTACCACCGGGTTTAAGGACGCGATTGAACTCCCTTAAAGCGGCGAGCTTATCCGGCACGTTCCTGAGACCGAAGGCTATGCTCACGGTGTCAAAGCTGGCGTCCTTTATAGGGAGGCTCTCCGCATCTCCCCTGACCAGCAGTAGCCCCTCACGGGCGCGCCTCAACATCCCCATGGCTATATCAACCCCAACGGCCCTACCACCGTGGTAGAGCCGGAGCACGTTCCCCTCACCGGTAGCGACGTCCAGCAGGGAGCCCTCGGCCTCCCTTATAAGGTACCTACGCCATATCAGATTTTGGCCGAAAGAGAATATTACGTTGCGGGCTTCGTACAGCCTCATCCTTGAGAACATCTCCTCTATACGACGTTTATCCTGCATGGGACGGCAGATTCTAAACACGACCGTAGAATACCCTCCAGAAGGAGGGAGACCATTCACATAGAGAGTTTGAAGTTGGTGAATTTCCGTAATTTGGGGGGTACCTATCGTTTTTCCGACAGCCTGAACGTAATCATAGGTCCAAACGGTGCGGGAAAGACCTCCCTGTTAGAGGCTATAGCGTACCTTTCCGTACCGAGGTCCTTCAGGGGGGTCAGGGATTACGCTCTGGTCAGGTGGGGGGAGAGGCGGTTCTTCCTTGAGGCGCACCTCGTACGTCTGGGAACTCCCATAACCCTTACGGCCTACGTTGAGGTGGATGAGAGGGGGAACACCGTGAAAAAAGTCTTCAAGAAGGACGGGCGTACCCTAAAGACCTATCAGGACGTCTTCAACACCTTCGTCGTCCTCTCCTTCAGCTCCAAGGAACACGCTTTCGTGGACGGTCCTCCGTCCGAAAGGAGGAAGTTCTTTGACTGGGCCCTATCCCTCCTGGATCCGGAGTACTACGCGAGCGTGGTTAGCTACAACCGAATTTTGAGGGAAAAGCGCATCCTCCTTCGCAGCGGCGCGGACCCCACTCCTCTGAACCGCTCCATGGCACGGTACGTGGATTACATGGTGAGGAGAAGGGAGGAGTTCGTAAGGAGATTGAACTCCGGAGTACGGTACTCCTTTGTCCCGGACAGGTTCCGTATAGTGTATATTCCGAGCATTAAGGACGGTGAAGACTTAGTGAGTCGGGGAAAGGAGGAGATGGAGAGGCGAGCGGCCCTGTTCGGTCCCCACAGGGACCGCTTTGAGATACTCCTTGAGGGCAAGCCGGTTAGGTACTTCGCCTCAGAGGGACAGAAGAGGCGGATACACTTAGGTATAGTCATATTCGTGCGGGACCTATTAGAGGAGAGGCTTCAGGACTCCCCGGTCATGGTTTTGGATGAGCCCTTCGTGTATCTGGACAGGGAGGGGATAGAGGGGGTTATGGAGAGTCTCAAGGGTCAGGTTTTCGTCTCCTCCACCCGAAGGCCCGATATCAACGTACCATTACACGAGGTGGTGCTGGGCCCCGTACCCTGACGTGTCTGTCCATGAACCTCAAGGTTGCATCCGCTACCTCTTCGTAAAACCTCCTCTGACCGAAGGGGGGCCACCCCGCCATAAAGTCTCCCCAGACCGGACCGTTCAGGTACGCGTTGTGGGTACCCTCGGGAATAACGATGATGGACCTGTCCGCCACAGCCTTACGGAAGAGGGGCATCTGGTGCAGGAAGTACGGTGTCAGGAAGTCCCTACCTCCAGAGATGAGGAGGAGGGGGACGGACACGCTGTCGGGCCTCATCCAGGGTGGTAGGTAGAGGGACAGGAGGACGGCGCAGTCATGACCTTCGGCCATATTAAGGGCTATGAGGGCTCCCATGGAGTGCCCTCCGACGCACCCCGTATTTACGCCGTAGACCTCCTTGAGGCTGTCAAGGATGAGACGGGCATCCCGGGAAGTCTTCCCAACGTCCGTGAAGATATGCATGGTGTAGTAGGGTGCTATTACGACGTATCCACCGGCGGCCACCCTTCTAAGGTACTCCGTGTAATCGTCGGGGGAGAGTAGGGAGCCATGGAGGAACAGGAAGTACCCCCGCGGCCGCGATCCGGGAAGCATCACGAGTACCTTTCTACCGAATAGGGTCAAGGTCAGGGCGGATACTACCACTCAAGCCTCCTGAACTTCTCACATACCCTCTCAACCGCGTTCAGGTCCAGAGAGTCGGCCCCCACGAAGCTCCGGATCAGCTCCCGTATCTCCTGACGCGGGACGTTGAAGTTCATATCGTGGTAGATGTTCTTTTCTCTGAGGGTAATAGCAGGGATATAACCGAACCTACGCCATACGGTATCCTTCTCCAGAGTACTGTACAGGGCCTTTACGAAGGTCGTCGCCATCTTACGCTCCCCACCCTTCAGGAGCACGAGGTCCGGGCCCGATAGGAAAAGTACCTTCTCCCCTTTTCTGTTAATCAGGGGCACGAACTTCAGGGCGATACCCTCCCTCTCTATGTAGGGGGCGTAGGCGCTCGTCCCGGGCAGGAGGACTATCCTCTCAAGTACGACGTCCTCCTGTGCTCTGTAGGGGGATGGATACAGCCTGACGTACGGTCGGTGTAGGAGGCCGTAGTACAGCCTCCCGGCCTCAACGCAGGCGTCCTTCAGGGACATACCCTCGGAGGCGTACGTAAAGGTAAAGGCGGTGTATAGGGTAGAGGAGACGTACATACCTAAGACGACGTACTCCGTGTTCAGATTCAGGAGGTCCTCCAGACGGAAGACCGTATCCAGACCCACCTGTTGAGCGAGGGGAACGTTCAGGTAGAACCCGACGAAACTCTTAAAGAGCGGCCAGCAGTACTTCTTTCCTCCGAACTCGCAGTACCCCGGAAGGACGGGTTTTACCTCCGTGGTATCCACCGGCTGGAGTCTTCCCGCCTCGTATAGGGCTTTTACGGTTGAGGGGTAGGTAAGCGCCACGTCGGGAAGGTTATCCTCGCTCACCTTGAGCAGGGAGTCTTCAAGTTCCCTTATGGATCCGAATTTGCGGGGAACCACGGAGAAAGGGAACTGTCTCCACAGGTGATTTAAAAGGTTCCGAAAGTGGTAGTCGTGTATCTCACCGAAGTAGTACCAGAGGTGGAGCTCGCTCTTACCGCACCCGCCCATCAGGAGCGACGCGCCTGCGAGTACTATGAACCATCTACTCATCGGATGCTATGAGATTATACGGTCGTCATTATCCGTACATCACCAGCACGCTCGGGGCGGAGCCGAGGTCCCTCCTTACGGCTATCAGGTCCTCCAAGGACACCTCATCGTACATACGCAGACTGGCGGAGAGGGACGGCACCTCACCGTACAGGTAGGCGGTCAGGGCGACGTTGATGCTAACACTCTCCGCCTCCTCGTAGCTGAAGACGAATTCGCTCTTAAACATCCTCTTCACCCTATCAACGATGTTCTTTCGTGGGACAAATCCCGTAAGCACGTCCATTATCCTGTCGGAGGGAACGGTGCTGCCCGGTGATACCTCTCCGATAACGGCTACTACGTTTCCCCCTTCGTACTCGTAATTACGCACGTTGAACATCTCAATGTGGCCCTCCTCTACCAACGGCCACAGGGGGGAGGACCTCTCAAGGTCCAGAACCCGGGTAAAGACGTTTAGAACGGTGTTGTACTTCAGGGATGGTCGGCCGAGACGGAACGCCAGAACGAAACGCCTGGGCCGTTTCAGCTTCACCGTTACGCTCTTGAACCACCGGTAGGGGGGAGGTCCGTGGGGGGGTCTTCTTACCCCGGAGCCCGCACTTATCTTTTCAAAGGCTTCCCGGACGTACCTCCTGACCTCCTCCAGAGTATAAGGGGAGACGACCACCAGTAGGGCGTTGTTGGGGGTGTAATATCTTCCATAGAAGTCCTCCAGATCACTTAGCGTTAGGCCCGATACGTCCTCCGGCCATCCGCTGACGGGGTTGGAGTAGGGGGAATCCGGCCACAGGTGGGCGAAGACCTCCGTCCATAACCGCTCGTCGTCCTCGTTCTCACTCAGGAGGTACTCCTCCAATATTACCGACTTCTCGGCCCCGAAGTTATTGAAGGTCAGGTTCTCCATCCTGTCCGCCTCAAGTCGCAGAACGTCCGGGAGTCTATCGGCCGGGACTACGGTGTGGTACAGGGTTATGTCCCTGTCCGTGAAGGCGTTGTCGTACCCTCCCCAGGCCTCAACGTAGTTGCTGAAAGGCCCGTATCTCTTCGTTCCGTTGAACATCAGGTGCTCCAAAATGTGGGCCATGCCCGTCTTCCCGGCTTCCTCGTAGGCCGAACCCACCCTGTATAGTACGACCACCCCCGCGACCGCTTCGGGGTAGTACTGATGATAAACGGTAAGTCCGTTAGTAAGGGTAAAAACCTCAACCCTCTCGTTCCAGAGCATATCAGACGGTACCTTCTAACTTCCTCATCCGTTTGAGGGCGTCGCTTCTACGCCGCCCCCCGGAGGAGATATCCACGATCCTCCTGTATATGTCCATCGCCTTGCGGTTCTCCGCCCGGAGCTCGTACACCAGCCCCAGATTGTACAACAGGTCCTCGTCGTCGGGGTATCTCTTCAGGGCCTCCTTCAGGAGTTTCTCCGCCTCGTCGTATCGGCGGTTCATAATGTAGAACTTCACCTCCTCCAGGATGTTATCAACCTCCATGAAGTGCGGATTCTAAAGCGGCAACGTCCTACCAGATGCGGCGGCTTTCACCGAAGAACAGGTTTAACCCTCCGGTACCGTACCCTATCAGGCCCGTGAAGGAGCCGAAGGGGGTGTACGCGACGGCACCGACCCCGAAGACCGCCGCCCTGAGGGTATCAACGGTGCCAGCGTCCGCGAATAGTACGGCGGCCGCCCCTCCCTCCACTATCCTACCCAAAGGATCCGGGAACCTCTCAAAGGTCAGGTACCTGACCTCACCGGATAGAACCAGTCTCCTGCTCCCGAGGATGCGGGTAGCCGGGTAGCTCCCCCTTACTATCTCCGACGTACCTACGAGAGGGAGACGGAGGTAGAGAGGCAGTTCCCCGAAGGTACCCCTGAAGGATACGTAGGGTACGAAGGTAATCTTGCCCGCCGTAAAGAACCCCTCGTAATCCCCACCGTACACCCACGCGGCGAAGTCCCCCGAATACGAGGTGAAATCAGCCTTCATGAGATAACCGCGTTTGGGGTAGTTCTCCCAATCGCGCGTGTCCCTGTAGATGGAGGTCTCCACGCCGAGGAACCTGTCCCCCTCCCGCCGGTAGAGAAGGTGAGAGCTGTCGGATACGACCTCACCGAGCAGGACTCTCATCTTCAACCGCCAGGGACCTTCAAGCGCGCTCCTGAACTTGAGGTTCAGGAAGTATCGGTCTATGGGCATACGGTAGAGCTGGGACCTGTAGAACTCCTTACCACCCTCAACGGAGAGGACCTCCCTGACCATCCTGTGGGTGGGGGTACTCCACCCGACCATAAACGTGCGTCTGTCCCCGTACGTAACCAAGACGTAAGCGTTCTCCCCCCTACCCCGGAAGTTTATGTCCTGAATACCTGCGCCGTAGGCCACCTCAACCGTTGATACGCTGATATAGGGAAAGGGGTAAATGTACCACGCTTCCTTGACCTCTACGCGTAGAGTACCCGCATCGTACCACACCTCTACGCCCCTGAACAGTCCCAGCTGCCAGAGCCTCCTCTTAACGGCCGTTAGGGTGCTGTCCGTCAGGGTATCCCCGACCTTAACCCCGCAGTACTTCAGGATATAGTCCGTAGAGGTCCAACGGTTCCCGGATACGGTTATCCCATCAATAATCCTGTACGAAATGAAGAGAGAAAACATCCCTTTCGTATCCCAGCCGTAATAGGAAGTCCTCGTACCTCGGATTCTCCCGGGTTAGATACACATGGACGAAGAAATCCCCCCCTTCTCTCCTTAGGTTTCTGAATAGCACAGAGGCGGGATCTACTATCTCAACCTTTGGCCTCAGTTCCCTTATTACGGGGATCAGGACGGGATAGTGGGTACATCCCAAGACCAGAACGTACTCCCCCTCAGGAAGGAGGGCGTTGAGGTACTCCCGCACGACCCCGTCATCCCAATGGCCCTCCTCTATGAGGAGGGCTAACTCCGGTGCCGGTATCCCCTCCGCTTTCAGAGTCCTCTGGTAGTATCCGGACTCCACGGTGGCCCTCGTCCCTATGACGACCACCCTCCTGTCGGACGGCGGAGTGTAGTACTTCACCCACTCGGTTATACCGTGGATGGGTACGCCGAACTTAGAACGGAGGGAGCCTAAGGCGTTGGCGGAGATGGTATTGCACACGATGAAGACCTCCTCGGCACCCATGTCAAGGAGAAAGGAGACCGCCTTTTCGGACAGGGAGACGATCTCGCCCCTCGGTCTGGCGCCGTAAGGTTGGTGTTTCAGGTCCCCGAGGTAAATAACCTCACCACCGGAGTGCTTGCGAAACTCACGGAGGGCCACCAGCCCTCCCAGTCCAGAGTCCAAGAATCCAAACAAAATAAGCGGGCCCGGCAGGACTCGAACCTGCAACCCCCCGGTTAACAGCCGGGTGCTCTGCCTGTTGAGCTACGGACCCGCGAGGTGGATATTATAAGCCCGGAAGACGGTACGGTGCAGTTTCGGGGCGGGCCCGCATATCAGCGGTCGGTACTTTCAACCACGTACCCGCTCCCCTTCCGTCTAACCTTCACGTACCTGAGTGCGCCGTCCTGCCTGAAGGCCAGAACGATGACCCACCCTCCGGGGCGCTCTCCCTCCTTCACCTCCCTCACCGTGTGTATGGATACGAACTCCCCACCAACGTCCCTTGAGACGTTCTTGACCCTCTCCGTTTTAACCCCGGAGTAATCCGGTGAAAAGCGCAGTACCACGAGGTCATCCCTGTAAGGAAGGTAAAAGGCCACGGTTCCCTCTCCGGTGGATGCAGGTACGACTTCCCCCTTAAAGGACCGAAGATGGACCAGCTTTCCCTTCCTGTAGGCGAATAGATCCCTGCCGTCCAGAACCCATATCTCCCTACCCGTCCATATAAAAGTGGGGTCCCTAACTGCCCTACCGAGATGGAAGAGGCGTACCTCCTTCTCCTCACACGTTATCCGTGGGCCGGATACGGACACGACCGAAACGGTGTCTTCGGCAACGTACTTACCCTTACGCACCTTCAGGCGAAAACCGGGCACCTTGTAGATGAGGGTGTCGGTCTTTAAGGTCGCCCTCAGCCTGACCACGGCCACCCTGTCGGGGAGGTCCTTGTTCCATACCAGGAGGTTTATGTCCCCCTCAAGGAGGGGGGAGGCCAGAAGGCGCACGTCCGCCGGTTGTCCCCCGTACAGGACCTTGAGGTCGGAGCAGGCGGCGAAGGGCTGGGAGAACATCAACCACAGGTTAGGGCGGCTAACGTATATCACCCCTCCGACCTCGTCAAACAACCTCCCGTTGCGCGAGGCGACGTATCCGCTCACGCTCCTCCCTATCAACATCTCCGTAAGCCTGACCTCCAGGGAGGTATAGGACTTCGCCAGAAGTACGGGTATCATAACCCCACGGCCCTCCGGAGGTAATCTACGAAGGCGGGTCCGGCCTTTTTGGCGGCGAATAGGAGAAGGTCAGGCGCTTTGGTGAAGATGTAGCGGGCCCACTTGAAGGCGTCTATCTCGTCTATCTCAACCCCATCAAACAGGGGCTTAAGCTTAGTGAAGATGTACCTAAGGTCGTCGTCGTCCATCTTCAGGAAGACCCTCCTTATCTCGTAGGCCAGCTCGTACTCCCTCCTGTTCATTATCTCCCAGAAGCGGTCGTGGTACTCCTTGAGCCTCCGGGCGGACAGATCCCCCTCCCTTAAAGCCTTCGCCCCCACCTCACCGGCTACGCTTCCGGAAATCAAGGCCGCCGGTATCCCTCCCCCCGAGATGGGCTCGGCAAGGCGGGCGGCGTCCCCCACCACCATTATGCCGTCCCCGTAGATCTGCATCCTGTGGCCACCGACCGGCACCACGCTGCTGGTCTTACCCATTATCCGGGCCCCCTTAAAGTAGTGGGAGACGAAGCGGTTGAGGTAGAGGTCGGCCGACTCCCCTTCCGGTAGAACGGCGACGCCCACCCCCACGTTTCCGTAGTGTCCTCCCTTGGGGAAACTCCATCCGTACCCCTTCCAGCAGCACCAGTCCCCCACGAAGAAGTCTATCCTCCCGTCCTCAACCGCCGGATGGACTAAGAAGTATTCAACCGCGTAGTGGTAGTCCTCCGGTGCGAGGTCCAGCTTCAGTCCGGCCTGTTTCCCCACGCTGGAGCCGGGACCGTCCGCGCCTATTATCAGGCGGGTCTCCACGACCTCCTCCTTCCCCCCGTACTTGAAACGCACGTGCCACACCTCCCCCTTTCTCTCAAGCTTCGTGAAGTGGGCCTTGGTTAGAAGCTCGGCCCCGGCCTCGGCGGCCGTTTGAGCGACGTGCCTGTCAAATATCTTCCTCTCAAGGACGTACCCCACCCTCTCCTTCCTGATGGTGAAGAAGTCCCCATCCGGCGAGTAAAAGCGGGCCTCGTCTATCACGGAGGCTATGAATCTGGGGTCGGCGTCAAAGTAGAGCGTCAGAGACTGGTGGGATATTCCCTCGGCGCACTGGACGACCTGTCCGAACTCGGGCCGTTTCTCTAAGAGGAGGGTCTTCGCTCCCCCCTCGGCCAACCTGCGGGCGGCCATTGAGCCGGCGGGACCTCCCCCGACTACTACGGCGTCGTACCTCTCCATACCGGTATTATACCGGCGCCTAAATCACCACTCTCGCATCCACGGCCACCACCCCCTTGCCCTCCGGCAGGGCGAATAGGGGGTTTATGTCCAGCTCCTTTATCTGTGGGAACTTCTGAACCAGCTTGGCCACCTTCAGTATGGCGTCTTTTATGGCGGGTATATCCGCCCTGGGCTCGTCCCTGAAGGCCTGAAGAACGTTGTACCCCTTTATGCTCTTTATCATGTGCTCGGCCCACGGTTCCCCGAAGGGCACCACACCTAAGGACACGTCCTTGAAGACCTCAACCATTATGCCACCCAGTCCGAAGAGAACCACGTGCCCGAAGAGGCGATCCAGCTTGGCCCCCACTATGAGCTCCCTCCTGCTCCTGACCATCTCCTGAAGGAGGAATCCCTTGAAGTCTATGCCGTAGGCTCTGGCACTCTCCTCCATCTCCCTGACCCGTTTGAGGAGCATCTCCTCGTCCTTAACGTTTAGGGCCACCCCTCCCACGTCCGTCTTGTGTATGCCCTCGTCCGCTACGATCTTCACGGCCAGCGGATAGGTGAGGTCGGAGGCGTACTTCAGGGGGTCTTCACCCAGCGGCACGAAGCGGTACGGGGCCACCTTTATACCTATGGCCTCCACCAGCCTCAGGGCATCCACCAAGTCCAGCTGCTCCTTCCCTTTTAATATCTCGGCCACCCTGGAAGTGTCTATCACGGCGGGGTTGTGGGTGTCCATGAAGCGGGGCTTGTATATGTAGTAGTCCCTGCTCACGGCTAAGGCCTTAAGGGCGTCCCCCGGTTCGTCAAAGAGGGGGAAGTCGTACATCTTCTTCACGGTGGCCACCTCCTCCTGCGTACTGAAGATCACCACGGCTATGGGCTTATCGTACTTCTCCGACAGGGCCTTTATCTTGGGGATGAGAGGACGGGATATGTCTGCCTGATTGGGAGAATAGACGTGGAGGAATACGAGTCCGTCCAGCTGGGTCTCCTTTAAGGCCTGCTCTATCACGGCTACGTACAGGTTGAAGTCAAACATATCGCCCAAGTCAAGGGGGTTGGTGGGGTTTATGACGTTGGCGCGGAAGTGCTTTCTCACCTCCTTGAGGAAACGCTCGGAGAAGGGAACCAGCTCAAAACCGTACTCGTCCACGGCGTCTGCCGCCACGACCGCGTGCCCCCCTGAGCGGGAGATTATCGCCAGACGGTTCCCCCGCATGGGGGGGAGGGAGAAGGCCTTGGCGGCGTTTATCATGTCGTGGAGGGTATGTACCCGGACGAAGCCTAACTGCTTCGTGGCCGCATCCACTATGCGGTCGTCCACGGCAAGGGAGGCCGTATGGGACTTGGCTATCCCCTGACTGGACTTACCCGTGTTGGACTTATGGATTATGACGGGTTTAGTCACGTGCCGACCCACCTCCATGAACCGTCTCCCGTCCTTTATACCCTCAAGGTACATCCCGACGATGCGGGTGGAGGGGTCGGCGTTGAGGTACTCAAGGAAGTCGTTCTCGTCCATCTGGAGCTTGTTCCCGAGGCTCACGAACTTATTCACCCCCAGATTCTCAAAGGAGAGCAGGTCTATGTAGGATAGACCTATGCCTCCACTCTGGGAGAGGATGGAGATGTTACCGGCCTTGGTGGTCTCCGGGTACATGGCCGTAAAGGGAAGGACCACCCCCTTCTCAAGGTTGATTATGCCGAGGCCGTTGGGTCCGACGAACCTTATACCGTACTCCTCGGCTATGTCCAACATCTGCCTCTCCAACACCCTCCTCTCCTCGGCGAACTCGCCGAAACCGGCTGACTCTATCACCACACGCTTTATCCCCTTCTTTCCGCAGACTTCAAGGATGTGGGGGACGGTGTTGGCTGGGGTTATTATGACGGCCAGGTCTATGCCCGGCGGTACCTCGTTGAGGTCGCTTATGATCTGCTGGCCGTAGAGGACACCCCCACGGGGGGAGTACATGTAGATTCGTCCGGGATAACCGAAGCGGAGGAGGTTGCCTACTATCACACGACCCAGGTTTCCGGGGCGCGGCGATGCTCCGAAGACGATGATGCTGTCGGGGTAAAAGAGCTTCTCCATAGAAGGGATTTTACGAGGGTAAGGTAGGCGTTAGGTGGGAGCCGATGCACCTAAGTTCGTTATGAAACACCTACGTGGGTACGACCAATCTCATGCTAAGGAGACCGGGGAATTATGTCAGATTAGGGCGTATCGTCCATGACCTCCGTTTTAAAAGAAGGTCTCTCGGTGCCGTCCAGTTCATCACGATCAAGGGCAGGGAAGATCTAACCTGTCGGAGGCATCGGTACCACTTCCTTAACTTTTGTACCCAAAGTAGTACCGCGGGTAAATGTGTAAAAGGAAGCCTTAACTTACCAGAGGATTCTAAACCCTTCCATTCTCCCTTAACATCCTACCTTGTACGCCTGTCCGTACAGGAGCCTGACGAGTATACCCGACGGTGGGTGTGGGACTTACAGGTCCCTCATCGCCCTAATCCACGGGAACGTCCTTAAGAGTCTGTACTACAACCCTTTGACGTTGCTCTCTCTGTTGGTCATATTCGCCTTCCCGTTTATGAGCCACAGGACCCGGATCAGAGCCCTTACCCTCCTGATCGCCCTCTACACCCTTATGACCCTCCTGAGGTTCGTTATGCACCTAATGGGGTGGAGGCTACCCTACCTGTACCCTCCGGACCTCTAACCCTCCTCCGGTACGGACGTCATCGCGCCGTAGTACTTCATGAGCGTGTCTATGATGAAGGCCCATATCCACGCCACTATGGAGGTTAGACCGCAGGTGATAAAGCCGGCGAGGTACAGGACGAGCTGGATTATTCCGTTCCTCTTTACGGCTTCGGGGTCGGCCGAGGGGTCCTTACCGGTCCTCTTCAGGGCCTCCGCTATCTCCTGATAGGCTATGATGTGCCCCAGACCCGGGATAAGCAGGTCCAGAATAAGAACCAGTATCGCCTTATCCTTTATCTCTTTCGCCGTCATGTTATTTTTATTCTACGGGCGCTCTACAGACATGGGGGGATTTTATGCGATAAGTATTGCAAACCTTCTATTTTCCTGTGTTTCTCGTGTCTCTATTCCCGTTTTTTAACGTGTCTTTCCTTTCTTTATACGTAAAGACCTCCACTTTTACCCCACTCCAGTTGTCCCACCTGTCCGTCGCCCCTATCTCTAAGGTGTCCGGTAGGAGGGTATCTCCGGTACGGGGAAGGATCACAAAAGTGTCAAGGGAGTAGGACCTACCCTTCACTGGGAACGTAGCCACGACCTCTTTCCCCCTCCTGACGGTGAAGGCCCTCAGACCGGAGGGATCCTCCGCGAACACGTAGATCTTCAAGGTATCCCGTACGGTATCCCCACCCTCCGGCAAAAACAGGAGCACCTTAGGACCCCTAAACTCGCCTTTACCCGGCGGTGGAACCTTCTTCGCACAGGAGAGAAGACCCAAAGGCATCATCATCAGGAGAATACGAAGTCTCACCCCGTTATCTTAAAGGTGGGGGGTCCTCTGCAGTCGGGTACGTTTCAACAGTATAATAGCGGGCGCTATGGGTTTTCTAAGGGAAGAAGATAAGGAGTATTTGCGCCAAAAGTTTGCGTCGGAGCTTGAGAAGCCCGTCGTTCTTCTGTTTTTTAAGAAGAACATAGGGTGTGATTACTGCGAGGATGAGGAAAAGCTCCTTAAGGAGGTGGCCGAGATCTCCGATAAGATAGAGGTGGTGGTCAAGAACGTCGTCACGGACAAGGCCGAGGCCGAGAAGTACGCCATCCACGACGCTCCCGCCCTGGCCATCCTCCAGAAACAGGAAGACGGGGAACCGATAGACTTCGGGATGAGGTACTTCGGCATCCCCGCCGGGTACGAGTTCTCCGCCTTCATAGAGAGCATAGTCCTCGCTTCAACCGGGCGCTCGGGTCTTTCCCCCGAGATAGAGGAGCAGATCAAAGATATAGACAAGGACGTGCTCATATACGTATTCGTGACCCCAACGTGTCCCTATTGCCCGAGGGCGGTACTGACCTCCCACAGGTTCGCCGTCGCCAACCCCCACATCAGGGGCTACATGATAGAGGCTCTGGAGTACCCCCAGTGGGCCGACCAGTACCACGTCCACGCCGTGCCTAAGATCGTCATAAACGACATAGTTGAGTTTGAGGGGGCTTACCCCGAGCCCTTCTTTGCCGAGAAGATAAGGGAAGCCGTAGCTTTGACGAAGTAGAAAGGAGGTAAAGGATGACTTCACCGAGGAGAAGGCAGTCAGCCACGAGGGGAAGAAAGAGAAGGACCCATTGGAAGGTACGGAAACCTGCGCTGTCAACGTGCCCTTCCTGTGGTAAGCCGAAGCCACCCCACTTCGCGTGTCCCCACTGCGGGTACTACAAGGGGAGGGTGGCCATCGTAGTTGAAACACGGTAATGCGTGTAGCCTTAGACGCCTTCGGTACGGATGACGCCCCCCTCCCCGAGATCAGGGGGGCCCTGAAGGTCCTTGAGGAGGAGAGGGATATTGAGGTCGTTTTGGTGGGCGATGAGAGGCGTATAAGGGAGAACCTCCCCCAGACCCATCCCCGCCTCTCAATAGTGCACGCCCCGGAAGTGGTCTATCATCACGACAAACCCTCGGAGGTGTTGAAAAAGAGGCCCAACTCCTCTATGGCCGTCGCTATGGAGCTGGTCCGTAGCGGAGAGGCCGACGCCTTCATCTCCGCTGGCAACACCGGGGCGGTGATGGCCTACGCCCTCCGCAAGTTGGGCCGTATAAAGGGGGTGCGTCGTCCGGCCATAGGGGCCCTGTTCCCGAACATAAACGAGGGCCGTACCCTCGTACTTGACATGGGGGCCAACATCCACGTATCCTCTGACATGCTCGTCCAGTTCGGAATCATGGGGGCGGCCTTCTACAACGCCCTGTTCCACAGGCACCCCAGACTGGCCCTACTCAACATAGGGGAGGAGGAGGGAAAGGGGGGAGACGTCATAGTACAGGCGAGGAGAAAACTTGAGATCATGGACTCCCACTACAGGTTCGTCGGGTACGTGGAGGGGCACGAGATACTCATGGATAAGGCCGACGTCATAGTCATGGACGGCTTCGTCGGAAACGTGCTCCTGAAGTTCGGTGAGAGTATCCTATCAACCATACTGGAGTTCATAAAGAGGGAGGTCAAGAACAACCCGAGGGCCCTCTTCGGGGCCATGCTCATGAAACCGGCCTTCAAGGCCGTTAAGAAGAAGGCAGACTTTGAGGAGTACGGTGGTGCTCCCCTCATCGGAGTGAACGGTATAGTTATCATAGCGCACGGCAGGTCCTCGGCCCGGGCCATACACAACGCCATACTGGTGGCCCGTACCCTTCACAACCACCACCTCCTTGAGAAGACCCGCAGGTACCTTGAGGGAACTTAAATCCGGCGGTAGAATACCCTCTCATGCTCTGGACAATAACGGCCGTTTCCTTCACCCCCCTGGAGAGGAAGTACCTCATAGACCCCGTCCAGCTCACCCACGAGGGGGAGAACGGAGAGGCTTACTTTTCTCCGGACGGCAGGTACATCTCCTTTCAGGGGATCCCACCCGGGAAGTCGCACTACCGCATATACATAATGCGGTCGGACGGGAGCCACGTAAAGCAGATCTCCCCGGGCAAGGGTAAGACGACCTGCTCCTTCTTCCATCCCAGCTTTCCCAATCCCCCCTACCTGATATACGCCTCCACCCACGAGGATACCACGACGTGGAAGGAGGAACCCCGTAAAAAGGGAAAGTACAGGTGGTCCTTTGACAGGGGGATGGACATATACTTAGCCGACACCAGCGGTCGCATCCTGAAAAAACTCATATCTTACCCCGGGTACGATGCCGAGGGGAGCTTCTGCCCCTCCAATCCCGACCTCTTCGTATGGACGTCCCAGAAGACGGGGGACCTTGAGGTCTGGGTTAAAAATCTGAAGACCGGAGAGGAGATACAGATAACGCACAGCCCCGGCTACGATGGTGGGCCCTTCTTCTCCCCCGACTGTAAAAAGGTCATATACCGAAGCTTCAGGGATCCCAAACATCCGAGGGTAGCCGAGATCTACATCTACGACCTTGAGAAGCGACGGGAAAAACAGATCACCCACCTGAACGCCCTATCCTGGGCCCCCTACTTCCACCCATCGGGTAAGTACTTCGTATTCTCATCAAACTACGACCCCAAAACCGGTAAGATGGGCAGGAGGTTTCACCTCTTCGTCATGGACACCTCCGGGAAGCACCTCGTCCAGATAACCAACAGCGAGGAGGGGTCCGACCTTCTGCCCACCTTTTCATGGGACGGCAAGTACCTGCTATGGACCTCCACACGTTCCGGGAACTCCCAGATATGGAAGGCCAGATGGAGGGCGCCGGAGTTTAAGTAGAGGCTATCAGTACCGCACGCTCACCTCAAGGAAGGTGCTGAGGGCCCACACGCACCAGAAGGATCCCGGAACGCAACGTGTGGCTACAGGTGGCATAGGTACCCTGCCGACGTACACGGGAGGGGGGTCCGTAGAGACGTAAAGGGAGGGTATTCCGGACGTATCGTAGGGGTGGTAGTACATATACACCCGCCCGTAAGATGCCCCAAGGTTGTAGCCCACCTTAACCGTACTTCTGCCGAGATTGAGCCGCAGGTAAAGGGTGCGGGGTGAGTAGTTGGTGTTGAACCTCCCCATGAACATGTAGGCGGGGCTGCCGTCGTTAACCGCACCGCGTAGAAGCCAATCCTCAGGATAATCCCTCATGGGCTGGAGTCCTAAAACGAGTTTGACCCTCTCCCCTCCGAGCTCCCCTACGGCGAAACCGAAGGTGTTGGCAACGAGGTCCATGATGCTTATGGGGGTCGTCCTCCACCCGTAGGTCTCAAATAGCTCCCACCCCACGGAGGCCGTTAGGAAAAGGAGAAGTCTATACCTCGGAGGAACGTTCATGCGCTTCATCAGGATGGTCGTGTAGTAGTAGATGTACGCGTGGACGTCCAGAGAGGATGAGAAGAGAACCGATGGCCGTAGTTCGTGGGCTAACCCCTCGTAAGGTATTCCCCACCCACCTATCTCCAGCGTACGGCAGTAGTCGTACCTGACACCGTACCTGTCAGTGTAAAGGCACGTATCCCTTATCACCACGAAAGATAACAGGAGTGCCAACGTTCGTATTATAGGGCCGTACGATTTATCGTACGATGTACTTAGCCACGTCCTCCATACCCATACCGTTCTCCGCCAGAATCTCCCTGCGGAGGCGATCAAGGAGACGGTTGTAGAAGTGTATGCTGTGCAGGGAGGCGAGCCTGCCGGCCAGGGTCTCGTTGGTCTTGAATAGATGGCGCAGGTAAGCGCGGGTGTAGTTCCGACAGGTGTAGCAGTCGCACAGTGGATCCAGAGGGGTAAAGTCCTCGGAGTACCTTGCGGACTTCAGGTTTATCTTACCCTCCGACGTGAAGACCGTTCCCCTACGGGGGTTCCTCGTGGGAAGCACGCAATCAAACAGGTCCGCTCCCCTGAGCACGGCGTCCTCTATATCCTCCGGTAGGCCCACCCCCATCACGTACCTTATTCTATCTTCGGGCAGGGCGGGGAGTACTACGTCCAATATGCGGTTCCTATCCTCCCTGCTCTCACCCAAGGCGAGGCCCCCTACGGCGTAGCCGTCAAAACCTATCTCCATGAGCTCACGGGCGGAGCGTAAGCGCAGGTCCTCGTACAGGCCACCCTGCACTATACCGAACTGCATCTGGTAAGGGTGCTTAAGCTTCAGGAACTCCTTCCGGCTCCTCTCGGCCCAGCGGGTGGTTATCTCAAGGGCGTACTCCGTCTCCTCCCTGCCCGCTGGCAACCCTATGGGATAGTCCAGCACCATGGCTATGTCGGACCCTAAAGCGTGCTGTATCCGTACGACCTTCTCCGGTGTCAGAAAGACCTCCCTGCCGTCTATGGGAGACCTGAACCTAACCCCTTCCTCCGTCACTTTCCGCAGTCTGGATAGACTGAAAACCTGAAACCCCCCGGAGTCCGTGAGTATAAAACCCTTCCAGTTCATAAAGGCGTGAAGCCCCCCGGCCCTCCTCACCAGCCCCTCCCCCGGCCGGAGATGGAGGTGGTAGGTGTTGGACACGATTATCCGTGTGCCCGCATCGTAGAGGTCGTGGGGACTTAAGCTCTTCACCGCCCCGTAGGTGGCGACGGGCATAAAGGCAGGGGTAAGGAGGCTTCCCCTCGGGGTTCTGAGTATCCCTACCCTCCCTCTGTGCCTCTTACTTTCGGCTATAACGGTGAAGGAGAAGTCCATGGGGGCAATTCTACGTCGGTCGCCCTGCTTCCTTACTTCACGTGCCCTGTACGGCCGACATCCGAAAAATCGCACTTACCTCAAGGCCACCCTTTCACCCCCACCACATTGGACGTGCAACGTTGCGCGATTTACCTCAGGCCGGCCTTTACCCTTCCCTTTATGTAGGGACACCCCCGGTTGCGAATGACGAACCCCTTTCTACCCTCGTACCTATCTATGCAGTGCGTGTTGTGGGGGGGCATAAGGCTGAAGATTAGAGCACACAGGACCTCCCGCATCCGTCTATCTCTGTCCCCCGCCAGGGAGGACGGGTAGGATTCTATATCACCCGCCCAGAGCTGGACGTCCTCCCTTCTCTCCCCGATCCTCTCCAGCACCTCCTCCACCTCCTTAACCACCTCATCCGATCGGAAGGCCCCTATGTAGATGAGCCTGCTCCCTTTGACGAGGGCAAAGAGGTCACTGCCACCTATATCCTCCAGATCCTACCAATCGTCAGCGTACTCCCACTCTATTAAGACGTGCTCTCGTCTCCACCCATAAATGGGGGAAGGGAGCGTGCCGCCACCTCCGGTGCCAACCACCTACCCCTGAGAGCGTATTTTAGGGACGGAAGGAAGGCGAGCGTACGGTACTCGTCTATAAGGTATTTCCCCAAACGATGCGTCTTCCGGATAGTCCGGTACGATATTCGTTATATTTCTGTCGGGGTTCTCCGTCCTCTTCGTACAGTTTGGCACGGAAAAGGCTACACCGAAGCACGGTACCCCTTTAGAATAGAAGTGATATGGTAGATGAACTCCAGAGCATCGTTGAGGACGTGAGGAGGTTCGTCCCCACCCTGTTGGGGGCCATAGTGATAAGCGAGGATGGACTCCCTATAGGCTACTCGTTCTCCAAGGCGTGGGAGATGGAGGACCCCATAGTGATAAGCGGTCTCATATCCTCGGCCATGGCCATGATGGAGAACGTCCTGCGTGAGTTCGGAGACAGTGGCGCCCATCTGGTCTTCACGCAGGGTAAGGAGTACTCCATCTTAGTCAGCAGGTCAGGGAGTGTCTATATAGGCTTCATCGCCACGGCCGACACCAAGCTCGGCACGCTGTTCATGGAGATGCGCAAACAGAGTAAGAAGATAGCCCAGATGTTCTCGTAGGAGGGGGAAGTATGACGGAGAAACTGGACGATTTCCTCAAGAACGAGGGTGTGATCCTCCCTAAGGATTTTGTGGTGGAGGTGTACGCCCAGATTCTGAAGTTCGCCGGAGGTCTGGCCGGTCTCCTTCAGGCCGGCTCCAAGAAGGCGGGCGTCAGCGCGGCAAAGGCCCTATCCCCTTACATATCCGAGTCCGAGGCGGCATCAAACCTGAAGGAGCTCGTGGAGGAGTTCTTCCGGAAGGCCGGATTCGGAGATATAGAGGTCCAGGTAGGGGGCTCCGAGATCGTCATGGAAGTTAAGGATAGCTTCCTTCTGAAAGCCCACAAGAAACCGGACGTGGCCCTCAGGCCTTTGGTAGGTGCAGCCGAGGGTTTTATAGGCGAGGTGATGGGCAGGAAGACCAGGACGAAGGTGGAAGGGAACCGTATAGTGATAGAGCTCAAGTAAATGCTAATCCTCCTCGCCCTACTCAAGATAGCCCGCCTGCAGTACGAAGGTGGGGGGGATTGGTACAACGACCCGGAGATTCTACCCAACATAACGAAGGCCTTCAACAGCAGGGTATCCCCGGTGTTTGACACGTTGCCCTACAGCGTGAGGCCTTCGTCCCCGGAGATATACGAGTATCCTATCCTCTTTATGACGGGACACGGGAACGTGGTCTTCTCCGAAGCCGACGCCCGCAATCTACGGAGGTACCTCATGAACGGGGGATTCCTATACGTAGACGACGACTACGGCCTTGACAAGTACTTCCGCAGGGAGATAAAGAAGGTCTTTCCGGAGTACGACCTCGTTGAGATACCCCCGGAGCACCCCATATTCCACATCTTCTACGATCAACCCCTCCCCAAGGTGCATGAGCATTATCCCGGGCCTCCAAAAGCCTACGGCATATTCGTTAAGGGCCGTCTCGTTCTGCTTTACACGTGGAACTCCAACGTATCGGACGGATGGACCGACAGGTACGGTGATGCCCCGGACATCCGCGAGAAGGCCGTACGCATGGGCATCAATATCCTGATGTACTCTCTAATGGGCATATAGCCCTCCAGTTTAACCACCGCGGCAGCGGGTTTGTCCCGTTAAGGGGGATGGGTTGTTCGGGGCCCGGATCCCCTTCCGCTCCCTTGCGTCCATACCCTGTGGTTCTACGTATCCCTTCTCCGGTCCCCCGGGCAATTTCTCCATACCTCCTTCAGCCCGTTTATAACGGCATAGCAGAACCTCCTTTGAGGGAAGGGGGGCCTCGCGACGCTAAATCCCCGCTGAAGGTAGAAGTTGCACGTATCCTCCAACCCTTTTAACGTACTCAAGGAAATCGCGGTAGAGCGGATGTACTCTCAAGGTGGTGGAGTCTCCCACGGTTATGAGCTTCCTTCTGGGACGGGTTATGGCTACGTTGAGGCGACGGACGTCGTTCAGGAAACCTATCTCCCCCCTACCGTTGGACCTGACGAAGGACACCACTATCACCTCCTTCTCCCTCCCCTGAAACCCATCCACCGTCTTCACCTCAACATCCTCCGGTATCCCTCCCTCCCGAAAGGCCCTCTTAAGGAGGTCTATCTGGTCGTCGTACGGGGAGATCACGCCCACATCCGTTGGTCCTATACCCAGACTCAGGAGGGCCTTGACCACGGCGAGGACGAACCGGGCCTCCCCTTCGTTGTAGTAGGAGGTGGAGCCCTTCCTCTGCCTCTCCGGAGACCTACCCAGGGTGTCGGCGAATACGACGGGTCTGTCCGGATCCAGAACCACGGACAGGGGGTGGGGAAGGTTTCGGACCCTCTCCGGGGTTATGCCTAAGTCTGCCAGCGTACGGTGGGCGACGCTCTCGTGGGCCACCAGCTTCCCATCGTAAAAGGTCTTACTCGGGAACTCCATTATCACCCTGTTCATCCTGTACTGTACCCGGAGCATCTCCTTTATACCGTCCCCGTAGACCCGAAGGAGCCTCTCAAACAGGGTCCTCTGTAGGTGCTTAGCCGCCTCCTCGCTGAGTATGGTAGGGGGAAGCTGTTTGTGGTCCCCCGCCATCACCCACATCCTCCCCTTGACCATGGGGATCAGGCAGGAGGGCTCGGTGGATTGCGTGGCCTCGTCTATAAACACCACGTCAAAGGTGAAGTGGGCGAGTACCTCCCCTCCGGCGGAGGAGTTGGTAGAGCATACGACCTCCGCGTTTCTAAGGACCCTCTCTATGGCTATGGCCTCGTACCTCTTGGCCCTGTCCATAAGGGCGTTTATGCGCTGCTGGACCTTTATCCATGCGGCCATCCGTCTTATGGCGTTGGGCGGGACCCCACGGACGGGTGTCCCCGTCTCCGCGAACCGTAATATCTGCTCGTCGGATAGGCCCCTCCTCCACCTCGGGCTGGGGGCCAGATATCCCTTCTGCTCCTCCCTGAGCCGATCCACCTCTTCGTATATCTTCAGGGCCCTCCTGTAGTCCTCGTCGTACTGGAGAAGGTGGGGAAGGGAGTGCTCCACGACCGCTTTAGTTATGCGGGAGGGGTTCCCCACCCTCACGACCTTCACGCCGTAGCTGGCCAGCCTCTCAACCATGTTATCCGTGGCCACGTTGGAGTCCGCCGTGGCGAGGACCTTCAACCCCTTCCGGACGTACTGGTATATGGCCTCAACTACGGTGGTGGTCTTACCCGTTCCCGGTGGCCCGTGGATGAGGAAGACGGGCCGGGAGCCTACGGCCTTCCTGACGGCCGCCCTCTGACTTCCGTTCAGGGCCGCATTCTTAAGGGGTACGTCCTCCTCGGATACGCTGGGCTTCGCCTTACCCAGAAGCAGACTCAGTAGGTCCGGATTATCCTTCAGGGACTTGAGGGCGTCTAACATCCTCTGGAAGGTTACGTCGTTGGCGAAGAGGTCCATACGGACACCCTTGCCCAAAGCGTAGTCGGGTGGATGTCTGTCGTAGGCTACGGTTATGGAGAATCGGGTCTTCTCTACCACCGTACCCTGCACCTCGTTTCCCCTCGGCTTTCCCCGGCTAACTATGACCAGATCCCCCACCTTTATCTCGGTGTCGGGCAGGCCACCCTGACGGACGTACTTCACCAGATAGGTACCCCCCAACCCTCTGCCCACCAGCTTCCCCCGCAGATTCAGGATCGCCCTGCCTAACCTCTCCCTCTTCCATCCCGGAAGTCTCCTTATCTCCTGTCTGTGGAACTCTATCTCGGCCTCTCTCTCAAGCAGTACGAGGCGACGGAAGAAGTCGTAGTACTCCCTGTAAGATTTAAAATGCATCCGTGGATTCTAAACGGTGCGGGTGCGGTATTACTTCGCGCTTTATGTTCATACCGCTGTACGGGTGGGTTTTCGCGGTTTTGTGATGCCAGAAATGCCGCTGTAAGATGGTAATCGTACAGGGATGTTGTCATTGTAGAACGCTAACCGGTATCACTTCCCTTAGTTTCATACCCAAAGTGATACTGCCACTACATCCTTCCGATAGTGCAACACCTTCTAATGTCCCATATTTTGACCGTTCGCCCTAAAAGCCCTAATGGTACCCATGCCGACAAATTCGGTAGGGCATAGATAGAACGCATCAGGGTTCTTGAGTGGGACGCCTTTAGAATAGCCCACGTGAAGAGGGCGCTTTTGCTATTACCCCTCATCCTATCCTGCGGAGGAGCAGGAGGGGAAGGCGGTAAGACGGAGGTTGAACGGAAACCGGACTTTCATTTCATCGGGAGCGTGTATATGCTGGGCCAGAGGGCCGGCTGGGAGGAGATGAAGGCCTACAGGAAGGGGGGGGTGTGGGACTTCTCGGAGGAGATGTACATAAAGGTCATAATGTTGGGTCTGGTGAAGGAGATGCGCACCAGAGAGAGGGCTACGGTGGGTGAGGACGGGGGCGTAAGGACGTTGTTCTTTAGCATGGCAACTCAGGACGCCACGGTTGAGGCCAGAGGTGAGGTAAAGGACGGGAAGTTCTACGTGACCTACAAGCCCCTTCAGGGGTCACCTCAACGTTTTCAGTACGACTTATCCGGACCACTCCTTACTCCCCAGAGCTTCGTCTTCTCCGCCGCCGTTGGCCTCCTGAAGGACGGGAAGTACTCCTATTTTGACCCTTCGGTCGCCTCCTTCATGGACGCGGAGGTCGTAAGGGAGAGCGATACCCTCTGGAAGTTGAACGCCCACGGCATAGTGGTGCGTGCCCACGTGAAGGACGGTAGGCTCCTCCTTCAGAATCAGCCCCTCAAGATGGACATAGTGGCCGAACCACCGGAGAGGGCAAAGGCACCCGTTGAACCCTTTAACGTTCTCTCCCTGTACGCCGTGCGGCCTACCGGAGAACCTATAGGGGACCTGAGCACTCTCGTGCATCTCCGGGTCAGGATGTACCCTCTCAAGGGGGATCTGACCTTGAACTTCGCCAATCAGAAGGTACTTGAGGAGAGTGGAGATACCTTCGTGGTTGATATAACCTACCCGAAAGTTCTCAAAGGGAGCACGTCCAAACCTCCGGACAGCCTGAAGCGGTACCTTCAGCCCACCCAGTTCCTTGAGGTTGATGACCCCGAAATCCGCTCTCTGGCGAAGGAGATAACGGCGGGGAAGCGCACGGACCTTGAGAAGGCTAAGGCTATAATGGAGTGGGTGTACGGCAACCTTGAGAAGAGAGGGTCCGTCACCATACCCACGGCCAAGCAGGTACTCAAGGATCGCTACGGAGACTGCAACGAGCACGCCACCCTCTACGCTGCCCTATCCAGAGCCGCCGGCATACCGACGGACATAATGGTGGGGTTGGTGTATCAGGGGGACGGCTTCTACTACCACGCGTGGAACGTATCGTGGATAGGTGGTAAATGGGTTCCGGTGGACCCGGTCTACGGAGAGTTTCCGGCGAGGCCCTATCGCATAGGCCTACAGCACGGCAGCCTTGAGAAGCAGGCTACCATCATGTCGGTTATAGGGAGCCTGAAGATTGAGATCCTGAAGGCGGAGCACGAACGAATCACGGGTAAATAGCGGGCCTAACCCTCCTGTACAGGTCCCCTTCCCCGATGTCCGATACCTCCGCTCTTCGGACCGTACGGAGAGTGCGGACGAACTCCCGTATATCTTCAGGGAGCTGGAAATCCTCGTTCAGGTACCGTCCTAAGATCCCTCCGACCGTGTGGGTGTAGGTCCTTCCGGACGCGTACTCGTCGCTCTCAAGGAGGTATATCAGGAAGTGTAGGTTGGTTTTCGGGCCGAAGATGAGGGTACGTTTCAGGGCGTCTATAAGCCTGCGGCGGGCCTGCTCCCTGTCGGGGGCGTAAGATATGACCTTCGCCACCATGGGGTCGTAGAGGTGGGACACCTCCGTACCCTCAATTACCCCCGCGTCTATGCGGAGGCCGGGCATGTGGGGAAACTCCAGAGCCTCTATCCTCCCGGATGATGGCAGGAAGTCCCTCTCCGGATCCTCGGCGTACAGGCGTACCTCAATCGCGTGCCCCCGCACCGCCACATCCTCCTGTTTGATGGGTAGAGGCCTGCCCATGGCCACCTCCATCTGGAGCCTCACGAGGTCAAGACCCGTCACCATCTCCGTTATGGGGTGCTCCACCTGTAGGCGGGCGTTCACCTCAAGGAAGTAGAACTCCCGTCTCTCTTCGTCGTACAGGAACTCAACCGTACCCGCGTTGGTGTATCCCACCCCCTCAACTATCCGCCGGGCGTAGTCGTACAACCTCCTCCTGAGGTCCTCGTCTAAGGCTACGGACGGGGTCTCCTCCAGTATCTTCTGGTGCCTTCTCTGAAGGGAACACTCCCTCTCACCTAACACCAGTACGTTCCCGTGGTGATCCGCTATCACCTGCACCTCTATGTGTCTGGCGGGGAAGACGTACCTCTCAACCATCAGCCGGGGATCCCCGAAGGCTCCTAAGGCCTCCCTCCGGGCGGACAGTATCACCTCCCTCAGGTTCTCCCTCTCCCTCACCACCCTCATCCCCTTCCCCCCACCTCCGGCTACGGCTTTAAGGAGTACGGGGAGGCCTATCCTCTCCACTTCCCTAAGGAGGAGGTCGGGGTCGTCGGAGGGAGCAGATCCCGGCACCGTAGGAACGCCCACCCTCCGGGCCACCTCCTTGGCCTTCGCCTTGTCCCCCACCATCTCCATGGCCTCGGGGGAGGGGCCGATAAAGGTCAATCCTGCCTCCTCCACCCTTCTGGCGAAGTCCGGGTTCTCTGCTAAGAATCCGTATCCGGGATGTACGTATCTGGCCCCACTTCTGAGGGCGACGTCCAACACTTCGTCTATGTTCAGGTAGGACCCTACGGGATGGACCTCGTCCAGCTCGTACGTAAAGGGCCATCCCTCGTCCGCCTCCGTGTATATCCCCACGCTGCGAAAACCCATCTCGGATAGGGTCCTGTGAATACGTACGGCTATCTCCCCCCTGTTGGCCACTAAGACCTTCACGCCGGGCATTTTAAACGGGAAGTCGTCCCCCGTTTTGCCCTTCTCCCTTAAAATGCTTAGACATGGCCGAAAAGAGGAAACCTATAAAGGTTCTCATAGCCAAGGTCGGCCTGGACGGACACGACAGGGGAGCCAAGATAATCGTCAGGGCACTCAGGGACGCCGGGATGGAGGTGGTATATACGGGACTACACCAGACGGCGGAGAACGTGGTGAATATGGCCCTTCAGGAGGACGTGGACGCCATAGGGATCTCCATACTGTCCGGGGCCCACATGACCTACTTCCCGAAGATCCTTAAGCTCATGAAGGAGAAGGGGATGGACGACGTCCTCCTCTTCGGCGGTGGGATAATTCCGGACGAAGATGCCCGAAAGCTTGAGGAGATGGGGGTGGGAAAGATATTCGGTCCGGGTGCACCTCTTCAGGAGATAATAGATTACCTTAACAGGTGGTACGAGGAGAACCGTCTGAAGAAGAAGGCCTCCTGATGGGTAGGATCTTCACCGCATTCAGGTTTCTGCTCTACGTCGGTGTCTGGATCGTCGTATGGTACTTCCTCCTTGACCTACTCTTAGGTTTCGTCATGCCTATAGCGCAGCGGAGGTGGGCCACGACCACCGTACCCAAGCTCACAGAGATGGCCGTGGAAAAGGCCAAGGCCATAGCGAAGGAGAGGGGTCTGCGGGCGGTCATAGATACCACGGTGCCCAGCCTTAACGCCCCAGCCGGAACGGTCGTGGGGCAGGACCCACAGCCCGGAACGGTCGTAAAACGGGGCAGGACGGTGTATCTCACGGTGTCCTCCGGGGCTAAGAGCAAGACGGTGCCCGACCTGGTGGGCATGGCCCTTGAGGAGGCCGTTAAGTCCCTTGAGGACGTAGGTTTTACGGTCAAGACCGAGGCCATATACACCCTTGATGAGGAGCCGGGATACGTTATGAAGATGTACCCTCCCCCCGGCTCTTCCGTTCCTATAGGTAGCACCGTTATCCTGTACTACGGTGAGGAGCCACCCGACTCCCTCCTGTTCGGTCCCGACACCACGGAGGCCGATACCACCACCCCCCCTTAGAATTCCCCCCAATGGACAGGTTCTGGAAGTGGTTTGCCCTCGTCTTCGCCCTATCCCTGATATACTTCTATCCGGGGTGGGTTCCGGGACATACCTTCGTTATGACGGACTTCCTGACCTCCTCCTACCCCTTCTGGAAGATGGCCTCCCTCAAGTTTCCCCCTCCGGAGTGGGAGCCTTTCGTATTCGGGGGTCTTCCCTTCTGGGGAGCGCCCCACGCCGACAGCTTCTACCCCATAAACCAAATACTCCGTATGCTAACTACTCCCGGCCACGCTGCCGCCCTTACCCTCTTCATACACTCCCTGATCGGTTTCACCTTCTCTTACCTCTATCTCCGGAAGATAGGTCTGAAGGTTGAGTGGTCCGGGGCTTTGGCCACCCTGTACGCCTTCGGCCTCTTCTGGACGAGCATGGTCTATAGCGGCCACATCGCCAAGATGGTGATAGCCGCGTACGTGCCGGGGGTGTTCTGGGCGCTTGAGGGTACCTTCACGGGGAGCGTCCTCTACGCCTCCCTCCTCGGGCTCTTCGGAGGACTCATCATAGTGGCCCATCACGTTCAGATAGTGTATTACGTGGGTGTGATAGCGATAATCTACGCCCTAACCTATCTGATAGTTGAGTTCAGAAAGGGAAACTACGGACACGCCCTAAAGGTTCTGGGTTTGGGGTTATTGGCCGTGCTCATAGCCCTGATGATAGGGGCGCCCTTCCTCTTCCCGCAGTACGAGTACATAACGAAGTTCTCCGTCCGAGGGGAGACGAAGAGCCTATCCTTCTCTAAAACGTGGTCCCTTGACTGGGCCGACTTCGTCTCCGTCTTCTTTGGCCTCTACTCCGGAGTGTTTGAGACCTACTGGGGGTCCAACCCCTTCAAGATAAACACGGAGTACTTAGGGGCCGTACTGGTCTTCCTCGCCGTAGTCGGCGGGCTGGTGGCCTACCGGAGGTGGAGGGTCGTGGCTCTCCTCGTATCGGCCTTCCTCCTGATGACCTTCATGACGGCGAAGGTGAACCTCCTATTCCACCTCTTCCACGCCGTACTGCCGGGTCTCAAGCTCTTCCGTGCGCAGTCCATGGCGGCCATACCTCTGGGCTTCGTGGCCCTCGCCCTCTCGGGCTTCGCCCTCCTCCACCTTGAGGAGAGTAAGAAGATCCTTCCCAGGGTCCTCGTAGGGGGTGTGGTCGTCGCTCTGCTGCTTCTCTTAGCGGGATCCGGTCTGGCCCTGAAGTCCGGCTCCTTCGCGTACAACCCGAGGGTAGAAGAGATATTCGCGGCCACGTCCGGGGACAGGATGTTCGCCCTCATCCGCACCTTAGGTATATGGCTCCTCGTTTGGGCCGTTCTGAAGAACCCCAACCTGAAGGTAACGACCGCCGCCTTAGTGCTGGCCCTGTTGGGCTACGGCGAGAGCTTCCTCCTGAAGGGTAAGTTCATAAAGCCCATAAACGAAACGGAGCACTTCGCTCCGGACGATATCGCCGATTACTTCGTAAAACATCCCGGGATATACCGGGTACTGGACTTCGGATACAGGCCCGAGGACAACTACCTCGCCCTCTTCGGCGTCCAGTTCGTAGGTGGGCACCACGGTCAGCAGATGCAGTCCTACCAGGAGTATCTGGGGTGTAAGGCCTTGATGTTCAACCCCTTCAACTGCGAGAGACTCATAAGGCACTTCCCTATATTAGACAGCATAAACACGAAGTACATAATCGCCCCCGTGGGCATGCGGGAGGCGGCCTTTCAGGAGGCGCAGAAGAGGGACGACCCCGTCCTCATGGGGTTCGCCTCCTACCTTTCCAAGTACCGGGAGGTCTTCAACGATGGGAGGCTAACGGTACTCTTTAACCCCGACTACTTCCCCCGCTTCTACGCCCAGTGCGGAGACTCCGTCGTACTGGCGAAGGTGAAGGAGTACGATTACATAAACGGCAAATACAGGGCAGAGGTGGAGGTCCCCGAAAGGTGCGACTTCGTCCTGACGGAGAACTGGTACCCTCACTGGCACGCCTACGTTGATGGGGAACCCGTTAAGATAAACCGATACAAAGGGACCTTCATGGCCTTCTCCATAGGCCCCGGCAGACACGAGGTACTGTTCCGGTACTCCAGTCCTCTTGAGAGACTATCCCTGACCCTCTACGCCGTAGGTTTCGTCCTTGTGGTCGCCCTATCTGCTGCTGGCGTGGTACTCGTACGAAGGCGCAGATGAACCAGCTGGGTTTTGCCTTCTTCGGCCTCTTCTTCATCAGCATATTCCTGTACATCCTGTATCCCGAACGTCTTAGACTCTGGGTACTTCTGGGTCTCTCCTCCTTCTTCGCCGGACTGATGGGTGCCTTCAAGTACCCGGATAACTACGTGCTGGTGTCCTTCGGTGTGGCGGTGGTGGGTGGGGTATTAGGATGGATGCTTTTCCTGAGGAAGGGAAGATGATAAGGGGCGTAGCCGTAAAGAGACTGAAGGTAATACCGGACGACAGGGGAAGGTTAGCGGAGATACTGCGCGCAGACGACGACATATACGAGGGCTTCGGACAGGTGTATTTCACGACCGCCTACCCCGGCGTTGTAAAGGCGTGGCACGCCCACCGCCTTCAGACCGACTTCATAACCTGCATCCACGGTATGATAAAACTCGTACTGTACGACGACAGGGACGGAAGCCCGACCCACGGGGAGATAAACGAGTTTTACATGGGCGTCCATAACCCCATACTGGTTAAGGTCCCCCCCCTCGTCTGGCACGGCTTTAAGAACGTAGGCGAGCACGAAGCCATAGTTATAAACGTCATAACCCGACCCTACGACCACTCTAACCCGGACGAGTTGAGGCGCCCCGCCCACGGCGATATACCCTACGACTGGAGCCGTAAGGACAGGTGATACGACCATGCTCCTGCTCATTGGTATAACGTGGAATGCCCGTACGGTGGATTCGCTCGCACGTCTGTACCCGGAGATAGAGCCTTACCTGTTAGTCGTTAAGGCTACCCTTCCCTCAACCCCTCGTGCTCAGGTTAGGGCAATAATGCGAAAGCTCTGTCATAAGCGAGAAGGTAGAGCGTGTCGTATGGTGTGCGACCGCCTCGCTGCCAGGGGATCACCGGTTGTCAGTACCCCTCCCTGCCCTAAGACCTATACCGTACTCAAGCATCTGTACAGGAGAACCCACAGGCTATCCTACTTAGTGGATATAGGGCGCCTGTACCCTAAGTCAAAGGAGGCGAAGAGACTGCTGAAGATGAAGGTCTCCCGTAAGCTCAAGCTGAAGATACTCTTAG
>CAYYQD010000001.1:53884-84383 GCA_964473735.1 uncultured bacterium | reverse complement strand
ACCGTCCAGGAGAACAGCATCATCAGAAGGGCGTCAAGACTCATAGATGGGAATTATATCACCGTTAAGGTTTCAGATAGGCCCGAAGGGAGAACGTCCTGCCGGGAAGGGGATACCTCTCAACGAAGTAGTACCTACCGTTAAGTACGTTGTTAGCCGACAGGACGACCCCCACACGGCCGAGGGCAACGGAGACCCCCACATCCACGAGGAGGACGTAATCCACAAAACGGGTGTTCTCCGGGTTGGTGAAGCGCGGATCCAGATACGTGATGGAGGTCGTCAGGGTCAGGTTACGGATCCTCGGGGAGAGCCGCAGGTAGTACGAGTTCCGGGGACGATATATGAGCCTCTTCCCTGAGTCGTCGTAAGCCCACATCCTGACGTATCTGAGGAGGAGAGGTCCGTACGCTACCTTCACCTCCCCCCCCCAAACCCTCGCGGCCCCCACGTTCCCCGGCCTCCATATCCCACCGGAAGGCCTCCACTCTATGAGGTCGTAGAACCTGCGGAAGTACAGGTCCATCCGAACGTACCTGTGGATGAATCCGGTACTTATCCCCAGACTCCTTTCGTTCCGTAGGTCCGGGTTTCCTCTGGCCCCGTACCCTTCCCAGTAGAGCTCGTCAAAGGAGGGGATACGGCTCGCCGCGAAGCCTTCGGCGTAGAGCATCCATCCCCGAACCCCCAACACGGACGAGTACCCGGAGCGCCTTCCGTCCCACCAGACTCCACCGCTGAGGTACATCCACTTAAGGGAGAACTCTTTACCCAGGGACAGGAGAGGTCTCCACCTGCTTCCCACGTTCGTGCTCCTGACTCCCTCCAGCGTTCCCCCGAGGATGAGACCGAAAATACGAACTTCCCGAGATAGGCGGAGGTTGTCGTGCCTGTAGTACCCCGACCAGTCCTTCCACGTCCGCCGTAGAAGGAGAGCGTTACCCCACCGGGTACCGAGGGCTAACCTGACGTCCCCCTGCACGCCCGCCGTCTGGGGGAACCCCTCCATACCGGACGTCCTCTTACGGGAGAGCCTCATATCAACGAATACACCGTTAAAACTCCACACCGCCTCGGCGTACAGGAGACTGTCCCTGCCGCGGGTGGCCAGCCCCCCTTCCCCCCCAATGCTCCCCCACTTCATCCCTCCCCGCACCGTCCCCTTAGAGCCAACCTCAAGGTACCCCAGCGTATCCGGTACGTAGGAGAGGTTCAGGTTGCCGTATATGGAATAGGGGGTGGTCCCACCCTCCCATACCTCCGCCTTAGAAAACAGGAAGGTGGATAGGTCCGATAGATCCGCCTCCCCTCCCTGAGGTTGATTTATAAGCAGGCCGTTCAAGAGCACGGCCGTTCCCTTCGGATGGCCACCCTTTACGGATAGCCCGCTAAGGTCCGCGTAGGAGCCGTAGGTGTATCCGATAGAGCCGCTCAAGGAGTAAGCGGACTGCCAGGTCTCGCCGTAAGATAGGGTATCCTCATCGTACCAGACAGGAGGAGCTTTATCTTCAACCTCAACCGGGGGCATGACGTACTGGGACAGTAAGATCTGGAGCATGGGAGGGGGCTACTCGTCCCAATCGTCCTCGTCCTCGTCGTAGTCCTCCACTATCCACTCCTCCTCCCACTCCTCGTCCTCGTCGTAGTCCTCCCAATCTTCGTCCTCAAGCCACTCGTCCTCCCACTCCTCCCAGTCCTCGTCCTCCTCCTCGTCCCCTTCCCTCTGCATGAGAATCCGCAGGAGCATCAACCTTTCCTCTTCAGGTGTTAGCTCGCGCATCATCGTTCCACTATTTTATACCCGAATTACAACCATCCGAATACCCGCTCAAACGTCCCCCGTATCTCCAGGACGTTCTCCTCCACCACGCGATAGACCTCCTCCTCCGGTATCCCCATCTCCGCTCCTTTAACGTGGGCGCTCTCGGAGACGTTCTTCTCAAGCGTCTCCCTGAACCTGCGTATGTCGTCCCGTGAGAATTCCCCGTACCTCCCCTCCTTTAAGCGGCGGAGGAACTCTTCCAGAGAGAGCATCTCCTCCGATAGTGCCTCAAGGTACGCGTCAAAAACGCTCATAAGAAAAAGGCGGAGAGGGAGGGATTCGAACCCTCGGAGGGGATCAACTCCCCTCAACGGCTTAGCAAGCCGCCGCCTTCGACCGCTCGGCCACCTCTCCGCAGGACGGTATTTTAAAGGGGAAAGGTACCTACGTAGGGAGTAGCCACCGGAGTGGTGCCCACGACAGCGCTCCCCTTGCGTTGGCCCTTATTCGGTAAGATTGAAGCACTATCCCGTCGCTGATATTTGGGTGTTGTGCGGGCACGGTACTACAAGGAACCGTTTAAGGGGTATCACTCTGGGTACAAAACTTGAAGGAGTGGTACCGCACCAACGAGAATACTGCCGTTAATACACCCCCACGATTGTACTGTGTGAATTCTGACGCCTCCCCATCGCTATGTTCTCAATACTGTGTGCCGGGATGCGCCCTTAAATGCCAAGAGATTGGAGCGTGAGGTAGGTTCAACACTGCTACGCATATCACTTCCATACGCCCGTGTTTCCACGGTACAATACCCATGGTATGGTACTGCTTTTGATAGGTGATGCACCTTTCACCGTTGTAAGGGTGGATAACCGTCCCGACAACACGAGCCACATGGAGGTATCGGGGGCGGTGATGTACAGGACGGGAGGAGCCGGTTGGATAAGCGACGTGTCCGGAGGGAACGACTACGAGGCATCTTCGGACTCCGGAAGGACGTGGGGCCCCCCGTACGGCAGGGGGTCGGAGTGCTGCGACCCCGTCATCCGCATAACGGACACCGTCGTTCATAGGATATACCTCGGCGGGTACGAGACCGGGTACGCCAGGTCCTACGACTTCGGAGCCACCTGGACCACCCCCCAGAACATAAGCTCCTGCACGAGTACGGACCACCCGTGGATAGCCTACAGGAACGACACCTTAGTCGTCATATACGCCGACTACTGCGACTACGACCTCAAGTCCGCCTACTCCTACGATGGAGGGAACTCGTGGAACAGGGTCACCGTGTACGGCAGCGGTGGGGTCCCCTTAGCCGCTCAGGACGACTCCCTCTTCTACGCCCTGTGGTGGAGCTCTTCCTCCTCCTGCATATACGTGAAGGTGGCCTCCTCTCCCGACGGTCGCACGTGGTCCAGCCCCTCAACCGCCGCCTGCATGAGCACCGACATATCCTCCAACCCATACCCCGTGGGGTACGAGGCCGCCGGATGGGGGAAGGGAAACGTGGCCGTGGCCTACATGGCGGACGTGGGGTACTACAACTGGGACATAGAGGTGGTGGTCTCCAACGACGGCGGTCGGACGTGGTCGTCCCCGGTTAAGGTGTCGGACCAGCCATCGGCCAACGAGTACATGCCCGCCATCGCTGCTGATCCCTACGGAAACCTTCACGTCTTCTGGTACGACAACCGCGACGGCGCCGGTCAGTGGTCCCTGTACTACTCCAAATCCACGGACGGAGGAAACACGTGGTCCCCGGCCGTCAGAGTGCCGAACTACGACTTCCCCTTCGTGGACCGGAGCGGATGCGGAGGGGTCAGCAACGTGGATTACACGGGGGACTGCTGGCCGGGACACTACATAGACGCGTGGGCCGACAGCAACTATGTTTACGTCTTCTGGTCAGATAACAGCGTATCCGACCACTGGCACGTATTCATGGCATACGCCCCCATCAACGCCGTGGGAGTTAAGGAGAGTTCCGCAGGAACGGAGAACGGTGGTAAAGTGGTCGTATTCTCCGCCGATGGCCGTCGCATAGAGGGGGTGTCGCCCGAACACCTACCGGCGGGCGTGTATTTCGTGCTCTCCAACGGAAAAGTAAAGAAGGTCATAAGGAGGTGAGTATGCTCTGGATTCTGGCGTGGATGCCCTTAGATAACGGTGCGGTCTTCCCGGTGAAGGGGAAGGGAGCGTACACGGTTGAGGTTGAAGGGGGAGCGTACGAGACGGTCAGGTACGGTACCGAAACCGTCTCCTTCAGGGTGAAGGCGGACGCGCCCTTCGTGGTTGAGGTGAAGTACTGGTACGAGGGGGAGTTCTGGATGAGGAGGTTCCGGTACGGGGCCGGGGAGCACACCCTCACCTTCTCCCTGCGGGGTAAAGAGGGCGCCGAGATGCTCCCTACAAGGGGTCTGGGTCCCCGGCCTGCCGTCGTAACCGTAAAGGGGAACGGAAGGATCCTCCTATCGCCTCTGGAAACCGAATGATGGAAGAGGGGGGCCCCCGGTGTGGGGCTCTCCCCCCTCTAACGATGGGAGTATCACTCCGGGTATAAAGCTCTGAGGAAGTGGTACCGGATTCGTGCAATTCCACACCTCTTTTCCCTTCTGTTCCTACCGGGCGGACGATAAAAGGCGAAAGGCTCCCGGTATCCCATCCGTACAGACAAAAAAAGAGGGCCTTTCGGCCCTCCGAATGGTGGGGGAGGGATTTGAACCCCCGAAGGCATGACGCCACCGGGTTTACAGCCCGGCCCCTTTGGCCGCTCGGGTACCCCACCGCAAGCGCCTATTATAGACGGGAAAGCGGAGAGGGAGGGATTTGAACCCTCGGTCCCCCGTTCAGGGGGACACGCGATTTCCAGTCGCGTCCCTTCGGCCGCTCGGGCACCTCTCCCTTTGAGGTTTGTATTTTAAGGTTGAAGTGGGTGTCCGTGGGGAGGAGGGTGTCGCCCGTAGAATCGGCGACGATGGAAGGGGAGAAGAAGTACGGGGAGATCGCCATAGAGCAGGCCGAACTGGAGGCGTGGGAGAACCCGTATCCGGATAGGGACTACTGGGTGGAGATAACCTTCCCCGAATTCACGTGTCTGTGTCCGAGGTCGGGGTACCCGGACTTCGCCACCTTTTACATCAAGTACGTCCCGGACAGGTACATCGTGGAGCTGAAGTCCCTCAAGCTGTGGCTCAACAAGTTCCGCAACCGGTACATCTCGCACGAGGCGGCGACCAACGAGGTATTTGACGCCCTGTGGAACCTCCTGAAACCGCGCAAGCTCATCGTCGTGGGGGACTGGAACCCGAGGGGGAACGTCCATACGGTCGTGAGGGTTGAGAGGGAAAGAGAGGATTGAAGTTAGATCCCGTCCCCGTTGTTAGGAACCTCTTAAACTTCCTCTTTCCACCGCTGTGTCCGGTGTGTGAGGAGAGGTTGAGCGAAGAGGGAATATGCGAGGTGTGTTGGGAGGACATACTCAAGCACCTTTTACTTGAGCCTAAGGTATTCTACGGGTTCAAGGTGTATTCCCTCCTGTGGTACGGAGGTAAGGTCAGAGATGCCATAGAGAGGATGAAGTACCACGGTATGCGCACCCTTGGGGAGTTCTTCGCCGTTTCACTCGCCGACTACGTCCAGCACGAGGGCGTGGAGGTCGTAGTCCCGGTACCTCTGCACCCCGCCCGGGTAAGGGAGAGGGGGTTCAGCCAGACCGACGTAATAGCCCGGGCCATAGCCAGAGATCTGCAGATACCCTTCAGGAAGGTACTGTTCCGGAACAGATACACCCGTCCCCAGGCGCTCTTGGGTCGGGAAGATAGAGGGAGGAACGTCAGCGGGGCCTTCTCCTGCCTACAGAAGTTGAACGGCGAGACCGTTCTGTTGGTTGATGACGTGATCACTACGGGGAGTACCTTCTACCACGCCGCGTCCGTCCTCATAAAGGCCGGGGCAGGTAGGGTAGTGGGCGCCACCATAGCGAGGGGGAAGTAAAAACGTATAGAGCGCCGTACCGCCGTACAATCTGAGGGTGTCCCTTCGCCTACCCTACTTCATGACGATGTGGTGGGCCCGCCTCTTTTCCCTCTCCTCGTTGCTGTTCCTCCTGCTGGTAGCCTTTCAGAGCACCCTTGAGGGTAGGTACGTCCTCTTCCTTCTGGGATTCGTTCAGATGTACGTCCTGTCCGTCCAGCACGGTAGCATAACCTTTCCGAGGAACAGGGGAGGCGTATTCAAGCTCTCGGCAGACGCCTCGTGGATCTTAATGACGGGTTCAATCCTCCACTACGCCCTCTTTCACGATTTGGGGGCTATCCTCCCCTTTTACAAGGTGGGTTTCGTCCTGTTCATCGTCTTCCAGTTCTTTCCACTCATAACTTACCGGTACAGGACGGTCAAACATCCGTACGACGTACCGGCCGCCTCTTTCATGTTAGGTGGGGCCATCTGGGGTCTGACCTCCATTCTGACCTCGGGTAAGGCCTTTCTGCATCTCGTATTCTTGGGTTTCCAGATCCATACCTTCTTAGGCTGTATGTACTTCATGCTTCCCCGCTTTTCCAGACGGGTGTCTTACCGGATATCCATGAATCTTGCCTTCCTCACCTTCATTCTGACACAAAGTGCCATGCTCATCAATTTCGTCGGTTTCTCCCTGAACTACTCCTATTTAAAGGTGGCGGCCGTACTCCTCGGTACAGGTCTCCTGCTTTTCCTGTTCCAGATGAGGGGAGTGATATTCAACTACCCTATAGCCGTGGGCATCCTGTTCTTCGTAACCGCCCTGTTCTTCGCCTTCAACTACGACCGCATCCATCACGTCCCCTTCATGCTCCTTGGCATGGGTAGCTTCGCCTTCGGTATGGGCAAGAGGTGGTACATGCTTAACTTCGGCAGAGGGAGTTCAGACTGGGACCTCTTCTACCACGTCTCCTACCTCTCCTTCATCCTGACCCCTCTAAGCCGCTGGTTTTTCCTCTCCACCGCCGTACTCTTCACCCTGTGGGTTCTGGCGAACGCATGGAGCGTAAAGAATTTGGGCAGAGAGATGCTAATGAGCTTGCTCAACTGGTGGAGAGTTTGACCTTCCCTCCCCCACCTTCCCCGTTCAGTCCTTAGAATATTCACCAAATGACCTTAAGAGAGCGTTTAGAGAACGTAAAGCGTATATTCCCCAAGGCGGACAGCGCTTTGATAGCGGCCTTGCACGAGGTGCAGGACGAGTACGGATGGATCCATCCTGACGGCATCAGACTGATAACGGAGGTTCTTGGGTACTCCGAGACCCAGATCGTGAGCGTGGCGTCCTTCTACCACTTCTTCTACCTTGAGCCCCGGCCCAGGTACAAGCTGGCCGTATGTACCAACCTGACCTGCATGCAGAAGGGGGCGTACGACCTCCTCAAGTTCGCCCGGGAGAACGCCGATCCCAACAAAGTCTTCGTGGAGGAGACGGAATGCATAGGGTTGTGCGACCACGCCCCGGCCGCCCTCCTGAACGGTAGCCCCGTAAAGAACCTGACAGTAGACCTGCTGAAGGACCTCTTAGAGAACCCGGAGAAGTACGACGGGGGGCACCGGGAAACCTACTCGGACATGGCCGACCTCTATAAGGACCGGTAGTCCGGCTTAGAATACCACTAACGCAGGGGGGTTGAAAGAGACTTCCCCAATTATGAAACGGGTACTTCTGGCAGTAGCACTGGCGGGTTTTGTGGTAGGTTGCGGTAAGAAGAAGGACTACTCAAAGCTGAAGCTGGAGGAGGTCTTTCACCCGTACGACGTTAAGAGCGGCTACATAAAGTACAAGGTGTCGGGAGACGAGGAGGGGTACGAGGAACTGTGGTGGGACGATTACGGTCTGAAGACCCACAAACATCGGAGCGTGGTCTCCGTCAAGTTCGGCAGGGTTCCCATTGAGGGGTGGGACATAGGGACGAAGGAGTGGCTTTACTCTTATGGCAGGCGGTTCAAGAGGAAGTTCATAAAGAAGGAGCTGCGAGACACCTTCATACCGGACTCCATCATAGGCTCCGCAAGGCCCAACAACCTGTTTCTCATACTCAAGGGCAGGTGGGACAAGCTTTCACCGGAGCAGAAGAACAAGCTGGGACCCAAGATAGAGAAGTTCGCCAAGGAGCTCCAGCTGGGTATAGTCTATAAGGGCATGATCCAGAAACCGAACCAGCTCTTCGTGAAGAAGATAGCCGGGAAGAAGGCCGACGTCTACAAGGTCAAGGGCAAGGACATCCGTCTCTTCATCTACAAGGGCATCCCTCTGGGGTGGGAGGTGTTGACGGAGAGCGGCTCGCAGGTGTTCGTTGAGGCGGTTGAGGTAAAGGAGAACATAAAGGTCCCTCCGGACAAGTTCGGTCCCCTTCAGGGGCCTAACGTAAGGACGGTGATATACACGGACGACTCCGTAGCCGTCCAGCAGGAGAAGATCCTGATAAACGAGATGCTCAAGACCTACCTGCCGGAGCTGTTTGAGTTCTGAGCGGGCGGCCGTAGAATACGGGGTATGCTCTTTATGGCGAGCGTAGGTTTAGCGGTTCAGCCGGTTAAAATAGAGCGGAAGGTTCTGAAGAACGGACTTCACGTCTTCGTCGTTGAGGACCACTCGGCACCGGTCGCCGCCGTTCAGGTCTGGTACAGGGTGGGGTCCCGGAACGAGAGCTACGGTATAACCGGCATATCCCACGTCCTTGAGCACATGATGTTCCGGTTCCAGTGGAAGGGGGTGGATTTCAGCCAGTACATAGACCGGATGGGGGGCAGGGACAACGCCTTCACCACCCGCGACGCCACGGCATACTACGAGGTCGTTCCCTCCAACAGGGTTGAGGAGGTGCTGCAGATAGAGGCCGCGCGGATGCGGAAGATTCCCTTCACGGGATTTGACGAGGAGGTGAAGGTCGTACAGGAGGAGAGGCGCTGGCGCACGGAGAACATGCCCAGCGGGATTACGTGGGAGATGCTGTACGCTACGGCCTTCATAGCCCACCCATATCGCCACCCCGTGATAGGATGGATGAGCGACCTCCGGGCCCTTAAAGTGGAGGACGTTCGTAGGTACTACACGAGGTACTACGCCCCCAACAACGCGGCCCTGGTGGTGGTTGGGGACGTTAAGGCGGAGGACGTTTTCCGATGGGCGGATAAGTACTTCGGTAAGTACGAACCCTCGCCGAACATACCGGAGGTGCGCACGAGGGAACCGAAACAGCTCGGTCGCCGAGAGGCCGTCATAAAGAAGGAGGGCTTTACCAAGTACTTAGTTCTGGCCTGGCACATACCGGAGAGTAAGGACCCGTCCCACTACGCTCTGGACGTACTCTCCTCCTATCTGTCCTCCAAGACGTCCCCCCTCTACGAGAAGCTGGTAAAGGGAGGTCTGGCCACGTCCTACTGGGCCGGTGCCTTCGGCGGGATAGACCCCTCCCTCTTCACGGTGTGGATAACCCTCCAGCCCAACGCCGACTACGACACCGTTGAATCCGTGGTGTTGAGCGAGATAAAGCGGCTTAAGGAGGATCTGGTCCCGGAGGAGTACCTGAAGAGGGCCAAGAAGTCCGCTCTGGTGGATGCAATAGACCAGAGGGAGAGCTCTAACGGTCTGGCCATGGTTATAGGCTGGAGCTGGGTGAGGATGGGGGACCCCGAAGCCTACGTTAACCGGTACCACGAGGAGATAGCCAGGGTCACGCAGGAGGACGTCAGAGAGGTGGTCAGGAGGTATCTGGACGACGAAGCCTACACGGTGGTCAAACTCGTACCCGTTCCACCTAAGGATATGCGTGCCTTCATGGAGGGGATGAAGAAAGCGCAGGAGTTTAAGAGGTAAATGCACCTCTCCCCTTCCCTGTTCCTCCTGGTTATAGGGGGAGTTATCGTATTCGGTTTCTTCGCGGAGGTCATTTTTCGGAAGTTCGGGGTGGCCCCCGTCTTACCTCTCATAGTAGTGGGTTTCCTGATGGCCGGAGTGCTGGGATGGGTGGAGCCGGCGGGGGCCCGGGCCTTCGCCCCTTACTTCGGTGCCGTCGCCTTCGCCGTGATCCTATTCACCGGCGGTATAACCTTCAACCCCGGGAGTCTGATGCGCACGTCCCTGGTGGCTACCCTATTCACCTCCCTGACCTTCGCCCTCAGTGTGGGAGCGGTCGCCCTGCTCTGGAAGTTCCTGTACGGGAGTTTGGTGGAGGGCATCGGGGTAGGTATAATGGTGGGAGGTACGAGCGGAGCGGTGGTGATCCCCGTGGTTGAGAGGTTGAGAGTATCGGAGTACGTTAAGGGGGTGGCCGTTCTGGAGTCCGTCCTTACGGACGTGTTGGTGGTCGTCGGTTTTTCCGTCCTCGCTACGGTGGTCTCGGGAGGCACCGCCGTCAACCCCGGTATGAGGCTCCTTCAGGCCTTCGGAATAGCCGCAGGGGTGGGTGTGGCGGTGGGATTTCTATGGCTTCAGGCCATGAGGTTCGTATCCAGTACGGGCCTGTCCTTCACCACCACCTTAGGTGTCCTGCTTTTGACCTACGGGGTCGTTGAGGTCTTAGGAGGTAGTGGCCCCTTCTCCTCCTTAGTTTTAGGCCTGACTCTCTCCAACGCACGCCATCTGGGACGCATCCTGCGCGAGGAGGTCCTCAGGGTCCTCAACCTCACCCTTGATACCTTCACACGGAGGGTCAGCGAAGAGGTGTCTTTCTTAGTAAGGACCTTCTTCTTCCTCCTCCTCGGCCTCTCTGTGGACCCCTCCATTCTCTCTTCCGTGTCCGTAATATTCGGTATCATGACAGTCTTCGTGCTCTTAGCAGCCATAAGGTACCCCATCGCCAGACTCTTAGGTCTCACCCTCGGGGCCGTTAGCGGCAGGGACGCCGCAGTCCTGTGGGCCATGATGCCCCGGGGCCTCGCCTCGGCGGTCGTGGCCTTCTCGCTCGGGACAATCTTCCCGGGTAGGACGGAGGTCTTCGTGGCCTACGCCTTAGGTATAATCGTCCTCAGCGTCCTCCTCATGACCGTCGGCGTTTTTCTCTTTGGCAGTGGTGAGGATGTGGAGGAAGCGCCTCGGGAGGTATAATTCACCACAGCTTAACGAAAGTGACGCTCCCGTAGTAAAATAGTAGTATGTCCTCGTACCTCCACCCCCTGTACGCCCTGACCCCTGCTCCCACCTGACACATCCCTACGCCGTGTCCCCACCCCCCGCCCCTTACGTACAGGTACCCTCCCTTACGGCGGAAGGTTATCAGGGAGGATCTGGTACCTAAGACCTTGCGGACGTTCCAATCTCCAACGACCACCACCCTGCGACGGCTACCCACTATCAGGAGTTTTTTCACCCTTCCACTCTCCGTTCGCTCCAGTACCTTCACCCTCTTTATTTTCCCGACCCTTACACCGAGGTACCTCCTCACGTTCCTCGCGACCTGCTTCAGGCTCACGCGTTTTCGCCATCGGAAGACCCCTACACCGTACCGCAGTATCCGGGGCAACCCCTCTGCGGGAGAGCAGGCCATACCCGTGTCCTTAACCTTCGTAAGGCTCCTCAGGTCAAACCGCCTTATCACGCCGTGGAGGTCGTCGGCCTTCGGTTTTATGAGGGTATCTCCCCAGCTTTCACCGCTCTCAAGACTCCCACCGCATGACGTACAGAAGGTGGCGATGCTGAACCTCTCTCCGTTCATCATCACTATACCCCGTGTGGATTCCACTACGCTGTCTATCAGGGCGTATCCGGACAGACCGCGATACACCTGCGTGGTGAAGTCGCTCGTTATGTCGTAAGGCTCGCTCAGGAGCGCCCACTTTATCCCGGCGACGTCAAGGGCGTGGGTGCGGGCGGCTATGGTCTGGGCCTTCAGAGCCTCCACGGGGTAGGAGGGGGACATCTCCCACGGCACCACCCCCTTCAGGTAGTCCTCCACCTTAAGGCGGTTTATGAGGGTTAGCTTCCGGGCGTCCATTGAGGGTATGATCCACATCTCGCCTAAGTACCTCCGACGTTCTCCGCCGGAGAGCAGGATTAAGGTGTCGCACCTGTATATCACCGGAGAGCGCAGGACGGTATCCATCGGGAGCACGGTTATCTCCCCGGAAGGGGGTGTCTCCAGTATGGAGTAGGCGGCTACCTTCCCCGGATACTTGAACCTCAAGGCCTCCCTAAGGCTTTTGAAGGGTCCCTTCAGGAGGTAGTAGCGCGGATATATCCCCAGCCTCTTTACGATGACCGTGCTGTCCCCTCCACGGTGAGCTTCGGCCTCTACCCTGTTGGTAAAGACACCCAAACCCACCCAGTGCAGAACCTTTCCCTTTTTACCCCTTTTTAACCTGAACCGCAGGGTGTCCGGAGGGTCCGAGGATACCAGATGGGTACCGCTATAAAGGGCACATCTACCCCTTCCGTACAGGGTTATTCGTCTGTAATCTCCGATATGCACACGAATGTTAGGCTCCTCACGGAATATCTCCCTGACAGAAAAGCGCATGTACCGTGTCGTGTCGCTGACAGATCTCCTGCTAACCCTTAACTCTCCCTTTCTCCTCCACAGCGGAACGCAGGAGCTAAATACCGAGAAGGTCAGAAACGATAGGATAAAGACCGCTCTTAGGGTACTCATACCGGAGCCTTTCCTTCAGGATTCTGGCCCTCTCCGTATCTCCCTTGACGAGGTTCAGGTATATGAGGGCGTATATCGCCTTCGGGGAGTAGGTGGAATCTTTGAGGGAGTCCGCCACGTAGGTCCACAGGCTCTCGGCTTCTTCGTCTTTCCCCAGATGAAAGTACAGTATCTCCGCCTTTCTATAGACCTTTGGGGTCTCCTTGCTATCCTTAACCCTCCTCCACTCGTCTAAGATGATCTTTATCCGCGATGCCCTCTCCTTCCACCTCTCCGGGGCGTTCTTTACTACCCTGTCAAACTCCACGGCGGCCGCGTTGTAATCCCCCTGAATGAGCTTTATACGGCCGGTTAGGAGCATTGCATCCCACTTCTCATCGGCACTTGTTTTGGCCACTTTATCCAGATCCTTCAGGGCTCCAGAGGTATCACCAAGGGCGAGACGTATCTTCGCTATCTTAAACCCCACCCTACCGGCATCCGTAGAGGTGGGTGGAAGGTCTATTGAGGAATATACCTTAAGGGCCTCGTCGTACTTCCCCATGCTCGCGAGTATGTCCCCTCTCTTCTCCTCCGCTATCTTCCTCTCCGACGGTTTCAGCTCAAGGGACAGGTACCTCTCTAAAAATCTCTCCGCCCCCTTGGGATCTCCGGCCTTGAGATGAACATCTACGCCCAGAAGCAGGTACTTCCTGTACAGGGGGTCCTTAGGGGATAGGTTGCGTACGCTGTCAAGGTAGCGCGCCGCCGCATCGTAGTCCCCGCTCTTAAAGCTGGCGTACGCCAGCCAGTACCACGCCTCGTTGTTCCTCACGTCACCCAAAGCGTCCAGAACTTTGTGCCTGAATCGGGGGTCAAGCGCATACACTCTCGCCAGCTCTATCCGCGCCCTCATGGCGAGGGGGTGGTTCGGGAAGTACGTCAGAAACTCCTTGAACTTCTCTGCGGCCTTTTCGTACTGTCCTTTCCGGGAGAAAGCGAGGCCAAGGTAGAAGATGGCGTCGGGAAGGTACTTGGAGTTGGGGTAGTACTTGATGAGGTAGGCTGCCTTTATCTCAAGGGAGTCGTACCTGCTCTTTACGGATAGGGTGTCCCCCTCCCTCTCCATCCTCTCTATGCGTTTCATGAGCTGCTGGATGTTGTAGTAGGTGTTGAAGTAAGCCCCGAAGTTGGGGTTGGCACAGGTTATGAGATAAAAGGGGGCGGCCAGAAGGCCCAGCCGCCCCAGAAGGCGTCTTCCCATCAGCGCACTATCACACGGTAGGTCCGGTTCCCCTCTCGGACCAGATACACGCCCCTGTTGAGGGATACGAATCCCTTTCCGTAGAAGATGACCCTGCCCGTTACGTCGTAAACGGTACCCCGGGACTTCAGGAGGACCCCGCCATCCACCATCACGAAGGAGGGTCTGGATACCCTGTACTCCGCAACACCCGTGGTCAGATAATCCACCAGCTCCTTCATGTCCCACCCGTAGTTTTTAATGGTAACGAAATAGTAGGACCACTGGGCGTACTGGTAGGTGGAGTCCTTAATGTAGCCGAGTCCGGGCTTCCAGAAGAGGTAGTAGTCCCTCATCATCTGCTCGCTCCATGAGGCGCTACTACTTCCCGTACCGGCGTACACCTGGGAGGACCACAGGCTCCCACGGAGCTTTATGTAGATGGTATATACGCTGTCAAACGTGCCGGCGGGAACGGTCATGGTTCCCATGCTAAGGACGTAGACGCTGTCAACGGAGAAGACCACGGTGTCAAGGTTAGTATAGTCCCCATCTCCGTCTATATCGGCCACGAGGGTATCGCCCGCTATGCCGAGGGTCCAGGAGTTTCCTACGGTGAGGGGGGTCTTGATGGCTAAGACATCCACCTTGGAGGCCACGGTATCACCGGCGGAATCCACCACCGTACCTACCGCCATAAGGCGATGGAGGTCGCTCCCGATCTCGTACACCGTATCTACGAATATGGAGGTATCTACGACGTCTCCGGAGAGATACCTGCTGTCCGTTATGCCGCGGCCCGGATAACCCATGTACGTGAAGCTGTAATCCACACTGAGGGTCTCGGCTACCGTGGAGTTGCGCACGGTGGATCCGCTTCCGGATACGTAGGTGGAGTCCTTCTGGAACCCCTCGTACATGCCCACCGTTCCCGGGCGTATGCCAAGATAATCCATGGCCTGACCGTACAGGCCAACCGTCGTACCTGCCAAAAAGATCGCCGCAAGGACGTACCTCATAACGATGTTATTATACTCCCGAAAGTGGATGCGTCCGAAAACATAGGCACCCCACGAAGTGGCACCGGGGCGACCGTAGAATAGGGGCTATGAGGAGCGTGTGGCTGTGGTTGTTCATCTTCTTCGCCTTACTGACGGGGGTACTGTTGGTTGTCAGGGTCCTCGTAAAGAGTCAGGTACTCTACACGGGAAACGTCCTGTACGTTGAGATTGACGGCAACATAGACGATAAGAAGATCCCCGAGCTGACGGACTGGGTCTATGACAGGCTCAAAGGGGACAGGTTAAACCGCATAAAGGGGGTATTCGTCTATATAAACAGCCCCGGGGGTAGTGCCGCCAGCAGCGAAGCGATGTATCAGGTCCTGAAATACGCCGAGAGGAGGGGAAAGAAGGTCGTAGCATACATCCATTCCGTTGGGGCATCCGGGGGTTATTACATAGCCTCCGCCGCCGATAAGATAGTGGCCAACCCCGCCGCCCTGACGGCCTCTATAGGTGCCATAATAATCCTTCCCGAGGTCACGGAGCTGTCCAGGAAGATGGGGGTGTCGTGGGACATATACAAGTCGGGGAAGAACAAGGACCTGACCCAGCCTTTCCGGAAGAGGACGGAAGAGGACAGCGTCCTCTTAACGGAGCTGGCAAAGGAGATCTGGAAGGTCTTCCTGAACAGGGTGGCCGAGAGTAGGGGCAAAAAGCCCGAGGACCTCCTTCCCATAGCCGACGGCAGGGTGATGACGGCGGCCCAGGCCCTTGAGTGGGGCTTAGTGGATACCTTAGGAACCAAGTACGACGCCATAGAGGTGCTCAAGAAGATGGCGGGGATAAAGAAGGTGCGCTTCATAAAGCGTCCGAAGAAGACCTCCATTCTGAAGAGCATCTTCGGGGAAACCTCCACCCTCCACGAGATGGTAGAGGACTGGCTAATACCCAAGGCCCACTTTTAGGTCGGGAGATAGGGCCAACGCGCACCGAACGGGTACCCGACACCAGTATAATACCCGCCTTTATGAGAGCCGTTGATATGTACCCCTACGTGAAGGCGAACCTGCGCAAGAGGTTTCCCTACGAGGACGGGTGGATAATCCGTAAGCTGGACAAAGAGAGGGCGGACAACCCCGACTTTATCGTTGAACGACGTAAGAAAACCCACGTTGATAAGGTGGTGGTAGAGGTGGTGGCGGAGTGTAAGATTACGCCGGAACACCTTGAGGAGCTGGAGAGGCACACGAAGAAGTTTGACGTTGAGGGCGTCAGGATACTAACCCGCATCATAGTAGTGTGTGCCGGGGCCGACACCTCCATCGTCCCGAAGGACGTGGACCTCATGGTCCTCCGCAGCTGCGAGTGTTAGAGGACGGACCTCAAAATCCCCTTGAGCTTACAGCAGGCCACGTCAAGCCTGTACTCGTAGCGCTTCCTGTTAGGGGTCCGGTTTTTCCTGTGGGCTCTTACTACAGCACCGACCACCTCCTCCACGCCGGGCGGAGCCACCTCCAGTCCCAACATCTTAGCCCTCCCTATTAGAAAGGGGTTCTCCGACACGACCACGATGGGCTTCCCCGCCCCCAAGTAGTCGTAGAACTTCACGGAGGAGGCCCTGTTCTCCTTCCTCCTGGAGAGGATCACCACGAGCAGGACGTCCGCGGAAACCATCTCCCGAAAGGCCTCCCTGCGGTTTAGTACCCTGTCCGCTCCCGGACCGAAGAGCCGGAGACGGAACCCATCGGGTAGGGCCCTTCGTACCCCCTCTAAGAGTTTCCTCTGCGGTTCCGAGAAGAGGGAACCTATGTGGGAGACCCACACCTCACCGGGGTGGGGTACGGGCTCCAGAGCGTAGTCCTCGGGGTCGTAGGCGTGCTCAAGCAAGAACACCCTGCGGTTAAACCTCTCCGCCTCCCGGTATATCTCCCTGTCGTTCACGACCATCACGGCTCTGGCACCCGATAGGGCCCACCTCTCCAGCAGGTACTTGGCCCATCGGTTGGGCCTCTGGGGGTCGTTCAACCACGGATCCCTGAGGTCCGCCACGAAGGGTACCCCCGTCCTAACGGATAGGAAGCGTGCGAGCAGAAGGGCCGAGAAGGGTGGGGCCGTGGCTATCAGTACGTCGGGCCTCTCCATCTCCACTATCCTCTCTATCCTGCGCAGGTTCCGAACGAAGAAAGGGAGGCGGGAGTCAGGAACCACGAAGAACTTTAAAGCCTCCTTCAGTAAGCTCTCCGCCATAAGGGGTGGACGGTGGGGGACCCTGTGGAAGATACGATATACCCGCGCGTACCCGTTCATCTCAACCCCCCTCTCCGGGTCCTCCCCTCCGAAGGAGTCGCCGACGTTGGCTATAACGCAGACGTCGTACCCGGAACGGTGGAGGCACTTGACCAGCTTGCTCCATCTCTGGGAACCGGAGGAGTTGTTAGGTGGGAAGAAGTAGGATAGGAGGCAGACCTTCACGGGAGACTAAGGTCACTCAACATCAACGACGAACTTTATGGGGGCGGCGAAGAAGCCCCACCTCTCCCTCAGGGCGTTCTCTATGTACCGCAGGTAGAAGTCCGGTATCTTCCCCCTCGCCTTTATCAGGAAGGTGGGAGGCAGGTTCCTTATCTGGTAGAAGTCGTATATCTTGGCGGGGGGAAGGTTGCGGCGCATGAGCTCGTCTATAAGTTTTCTGGCGTCCCTCTTGGATATACGCTTGAATATCCCCGACCTCGCCCCTTTCAGGACACTCCGCAGGTAGTCCATTCCCTCTCCAGTCAGGGCGGATACGGGAACCTTGGGGGCCCACCAGACGGACTTCAGCTCCTCCTCAACGTGGGCGAAGAACTCCTTCTTCTCCTTCTTCGTTAGTACGTCTATTTTGTTCAGGGCTATCACCAGTCCCCTCCCCTCCTCCACCACCATACTCACTATCTTCTTGTCTAAATGATGTACCCCCACCTCGGCGTCTATGACGACCAGACCTACCTCTGCGTAGCGGAGGGACCTCTTTGACCTGACGTACGCGTAGTAAGATAGGTCGTCCTTGAACTTGCGGGTTATACCCGCCGTATCCACGATTATCATATCCTCAAGTTCAACGTCCACGGCGTCCCTCGTGGTCCCGGCCGTCGGCGATACTATGGCTATGGGCCTACCGGCGAAGTAGTTCAGGATTGAGGACTTTCCGGCGTTTGGGCGTCCAAGTATGGCCACCCTGACCTTGTCCCTCTTGAAGTGCTTGACGGACTCCGGAGGTACGTCCTCAACTATAGCGTCTAACAGGTCCCCGACCCCCCAACCGTGGGCGGCGGATATGGGGAATATCTCCTCAAACCCGAGCTTGTAGAACTCCTCCGGTGTGGCTACAGCCTTGCTCGTGGCGTCTATCTTATTCACGACCACGAAGGCCCTCTTCCCGGCCCTCTTTATCATACGGGCCAGCTCCTCGTCTAAGGGGAGGATACCGCTCTTGACGTCCACCATCAGAAGGACGAGGTCGGCCTCTTTTATGGCCTCCCTAACCCTGTCCCATACGTAGTTGGCCAGCTTATCTCCGGCCCCCGCCCCACCGCTGTCGGCTAAAAGGAACATCCTCCCACCCCACTCTACGGGTTTGTATATCACGTCCCGTGTAGTTCCGGGCACCTCGGAGGTTATGGCCAGAGGTTTCCCGATTAAACGGTTGAACAGTGTTGATTTACCCACGTTCACCCTGCCGACCAGCAGGACCTTTTTGGGCTCTCTGGCATAGCGTGGATTCTCTTTCCTGCTCACCTTCTCCTCACCCTTCACGTCTTCCATAAGCCGTTGATTTTAAACCGGAGGTCTATCTACATGGGAACCTTACGGTGTCTCCCACCTTTACGCCGTGCCTCCTGAACCATCCCCGATTGACCTCAAGGGCGTACTGGACGGCGTGTCTGGACACTACCGGCTTCTCGTCCAGAGGCTCCATGTCGTATATCTCCTTTATCACCCAGTCGCTCCCCACGTACGCGATGCTGAGGGGTACGTACGTGTTCTTCATCCAGAAGGAGAGCCTCTGCGGGTAGGGGAAGATAAAGAGCATCCCCCTGTCCTCGGGAAGGTGGTGCCGGTACATCAGCCCACGGGCGCGCTCGTAGGGGTCGTCCGCCACCTCAACCTTCAACGTTCCAGCACCCACGCACAGCGGTAAGAGAAACACCTCTTTATTTTAAGGCGGTACTGTAGTATCCCTTTTAAGGTTCCGAGCCACACGCTGAATGATACCTCAATCCGGAGGAAAAACCTTCTGCCGGAGGTAAGGGCCCGGGAATACTACGGTCTTTCGCCAGACTGCTGGCGAAAGTTTCCCTGTCTGCCTGATCCCCCTCTTAAGATTTCTATTCTCTGGAGATCTCCCGCATAAGGTCTGCGGGGTCGCTATGGCTCCAGCATGCGGAAGATAGAAGGAGGTTGAGACATGATAAGCGTTATCGTAGGACTTACGATCTCCGGCAAGGTAATTGACAGCGAGAGCGGAAGACCCATGGCCTACGCCGTGGTGATACTGTACGATGCTAAAGATACCTCCAGGATAACCGGCACCTACACGGACGAGAAGGGCACCTTTGCCCTGAAGAAGGTCAGGCCCGGGGAGTATCTACTCTCGGCGGACTTCGTGGGATACCGCAAGGAGTGGATAGGACCCTTCACCCTGAAGGGGGACACGAACTTAGGTGAAATAAGCCTGAAGCCCCAGCCGATAAGGACGGAGGAGGTGGTGGTGGAGGCCACCCCTCGGAAGGTCAGGTACGAGGTAGACCGCAAGGTGATAACCCCGTCGGCGGACATCGTTGGCCAGGGGGGTAGCGCGGCGGACGTTCTAAGGGGGGTTCCCGGCGTTCAGGTGGACCCACAGGGAAACGTGAAGGTCAGGGGAAACGACAGGTACGTCCTCTTCGTTGATGGGCATCCCACGAACCTGACGTTAAAGGACATACCGGCCTCGCAGATAGAGCGGATAGAGGTGATAACCAACCCGTCTGCCGAGTACGACGCCGAAGGCAACGCCATAATAAACGTGGTAATGAAGCGGAGGAGAGCCTTAGGGTACGGCCTCAACGTACAGGGAGCTGCCACGTCCTACGCCGGGGGGATGTTGAACGCGATGGTCGGTGTTAATACCGGCAGGTTCCAGCCCTACGTACGGCTACGCCTGACGAGATGGGTGGATAAGTCCGTAGCCTACGGTAAATCCGTATTCACCAACGACACCGCCATCGTCCTCTCTGACGACGTCAGGATTACGTCCAGCATCACCGGTGGGGAGGTAGGTTTCAGGTACATGCCAACCGGGAGGGACGAGGTCAACCTTGAGGTGGGAGGTAGGTACAGGAAGCCCACGTTCAGCTACCCCTACCGGTACGTTTTGAACGGTGATACGAGCGAGAATATGGGTGCCTTTCGGCTAACCTCCCCCGACGGCCACCTCCTCCTTGGCTACGACCACACCTTCTCCGAGGGCCACACCCTCTCCATCACCCTCTACGGCTACCACAACCCCTTTACCCTCATCACCGAGGACAGCGCGCCGGACGGCCACATCTACACAAAAACCGTGGGAAAAGCATTGTACGGCTTCGCGGAAGTGCGCTACAGAAGAAAGATAGGGAGATTCCGCATCAGTGCCGGCTATAAGGGGGAGGCAGACCTCTACGACTACACGTACAACATAGACGTGACAACACCCACCTTCCCCGACTTAGGGAACTTCGCCTTTGAAGGTAGGGACTGGACCCACGCCCTATACACCACCCTCGCCTCAAACTCAGGAAAGCTGTCCTACAAGGCGGGTCTTCGGCTGGAGTACATGGACAGGGTATTCAAAATTCTCCCCGAAGGCAGAGCCGAAAGGGTACGGTACTTCGCACCTTTCCCCACCCTGCACCTATCCTACTCTTACGGTAAGAGAAACGAACTCTACTTCAGCATCTCCCGAAGGGTGTGGAGACCTTACGGGGATCACTTCCTGCCCGTAAAGATTCCAGAGGGAAGGACGGAAATACAGGAGGGTAATCCGCAGGTCCTCCCGGAGTACTCCAACGCTCTTGAGGTGGGTGCCGACCTGTCGTTGGGCCCCCTGAGTATAACCCCGGAGATTTACGCATCCAAAAGGGACAACATCTTTGACGTTGAGGAGCACCCCTACGGCGACGGCTATCCCGTAACCGTGAAGAGGTTCATAAACGCCGGGAGCGGGTACGACCTCGGAGGCTCTCTCTACGTTGAAGGCTCACTGCTGCGGGGTATGTTGCGCTTTAACCTCACGCCCTTTTACACCGCATACTCCTACTCAAACCTGACCTCAAGCAGGTACGGAACCTCCGCCTCCCTGACCCTGTCCGCCCTGATAGGCATGCTACAGGTACGGATGGATTACACGGCCCCCCGCGATGCTGTGTGGGGAAGGTACGGACAGGAACTTTATACCCAGATAGCCTTCATGACGCAGATAAAACGGTTTTCCCTGGTACTCTCTTTTAGCGACCCCTTCAGACTCTACAGGTACGAGATAGAGGTTAAGGGGAAGGATTACTACGTGCATAAGTACAACGCCGTAAGCTGGCCGAACGTGAGCCTGTCCGTGCGCTACAACTTCAGCCGGGACTTCAGGCCACCGCAGGAGAGGGAGACGAGTATAGAGAACACGGGCGAGAGGTTGTTGAGGTAGGAGTGTGAAACAACGGCGTGAAACATTAAACTCCACAATTAAAGCCTTTACACCTATAGAATACCTTCAAAATGCTGTTCTTTCTGATAGCACAGTCGCAGGCTTCCGATACTATCGGTTTCTCAAAAGTACAGGTACGGAAGGTGCGTATCGTCAAGATGGACGGGCGGAAGGCTCGCCCTTCCGGGAAGGTCAAGGTAGGCGGGAAAACCTACCTGCGATACAGCTTAGCCACGGCCTCCCCCTACGAAAACGGCTTCTACGTGGATCGCATGTACCTGATCCTGAAGTTCGTACGGGGGGACCTGACCGTACGATTCACTACGGACGTCGCCCCACTCACCGGCCTCGCAGGTGAGACGGCTAAGAAGAGCGCCTACACCGTATATCTAAAGCACGCGTACGTCCAGTGGAAGGCCGTGGAGAGCGATAAGCGTTCCCTCAACCTACGCTTCGGTGTGATTCCGACCGTATGGACGGGGCTTGAGGAGAGGTTCTGGGGGCACCGCTTCGTTGAGAAGAGCACCTACGACCTCGCCAAGCTGGAACATACGGCCGATATGGGCGTCTCCTTCACGTACAGGTGTAAGGTACTCCCGTGGGAGCTAAACGCTGGTATATACAACGGAAACGGCTACAAGGAACTTGAGAGTGACCCCCACAAGGACGTCATGGGCCGCATCTCCCTGTATCCCACCGCCCTGTTCGGTCTAAACGACCTCCTGGGAATACACGCCTTCGCTCACACCACGACCGAGGGGCTGGGGTTTAAGGACCGGTACATCGGTGGCCTCAGCCTGCAGACATCTCCCCTAACCCTCATGCTCACCCACGCGTACTACACGACAGATTATAGAACCTACGCTAAGGGAGGTAGCCTCTTCGCCGTTCTCCGTCCCTTTGGGGAAAGTTTCGGGGTCTTCGGGCGGTACGACCTCCTCGGAGACTACACGGACAGGTTCGCCGTCGTGGGCCTATCCGCTCGTCCCCAAAAGCACCTGCGGGTTGCCCTATCCTACAAGTGGAGGGAGGGAACGTCTCCCACGGTTAGTCTCCATACGGAGGCGAAGTTTTAAACAGAAGGACAGCCATGATAAGGAAGCTTTTTCTTGCGGCTACGGTACTGGCCTTCCTCGCCTACGGGTGTGGGAAGTCCAGAAAGACCAAGGTGGTATCCGTTGACGGCTCCTCAACCGTCTACCCCATAACCGAGGCTGTGGCGGAGGAGTTCCAGAAGGACAACCCCGACATCAAGGTCACTGTCGGTATATCCGGAACCGGTGGAGGATTCAAGAAGTTCTGCAGAGGGGAGACGGATATAAACGACGCGTCCCGCCCCATAAAACCGACGGAGATGGAGCTCTGCAAAAAGAACGGCGTAGAGTTCTACGAGCTGCCCATAGGGTACGATGCCATAACCGTCGTCGTCAATCCCGACAACACGTGGGTGGACCACCTCACGGTGGAGGAGCTGAAGAAGATCTGGTCGCCCGAATCCCAGGGTAAGATAACGAAGTGGAGCCAGATAAGGGAAGGGTGGCCCGACGAGGAGATACACCTGTTCGGTCCCGGCGTAGACTCGGGAACCTTTGACTACTTCACCAAGGCCATAGTCGGGAAGGAGGGGGCGAGCAGGGGAGACTACACCTCCTCCGAAGATGACAACGTACTGGTTCAGGGGGTGGCCTCTGACAGGTACGCCCTGGGGTACTTCGGTCTGGCCTACTACCTTGAGAATAAGGACAAACTGAAGGCCGTACCCATAGACAACGGAGACGGTCCTGTGATGCCGACCGTTGAGAACGTGATAAACGGTAAGTACGTGCCCCTCTCCCGCCCCATCTTCATCTACGTGAATAAGAAATCCTACGAGACGAAACCTTACGTCAAAAAGTTCGTGGATTACTACCTCGCCCACGTGAAGGACCTCATAAGGGACGTGGGGTACGTTGAGCTACCCGCAGAGGCCTACGATCTGGACAGGAAGCGGCTTGAGGCAAAGCGCACGGGCAGTGTCTTCTCCGGTGGGGCTCAGGTAGGGGTAAAGATAACGGACATACTGAAGTTAGAGGAGAAGTGATACATCCTTCCGGGAGGTTCCACACCTCCCGGAGGTATAATCCCACGATGAGAGGTTTCTGGACCCTCTTTGAAAAGGATGTGAGGCTTTCTTTACCGTGGTTCTTCACCAACGTGGCTATCGTGTCCCTATTCGTAGGTCTATCCGTATTCTACGTCAAACGGGGGAACAACGTCGGCCTTCTGTTCCTGTTCCTCGCGGGAGCGGGCCTGTTCCTGTGGTCCATATTCGCGGGTATAGCCACCTACTTCAACGAGAGGGACGGGCGCCTCTACGAGTTCGTCAACTCCCTGCCCGTAAATCGCACCGTCATTCTCCTGTCCAAGGAGGTATGGCTTATCCTTCAGGCCACCCTGTACTTCGCGATACTCGTAGTAGGGGGGTACCTCGTTATGAAGATCTCCGGCTCTCTCTCCATATTCAATGTCAGGGGTATAGAGGACCTTGCCAGAACTTCCATCGTAGCTAAGGGTATCCTCGCCCAGTACCTCCGCATCCTTACGTTCCTGACATCGGGTATCGTATCGGCGGCTCTGGTGAAAGACCTCCCTCTTCGCTGGTTCTTCGCCGTCCTCATGGTTATGCTCATATCCTGGGCCGTGGGTTGGCTGGACCTGACCCCCTTCCTGGGGGTCAAAGGGACCGTCCCGGGAGACCCCAACCAGATCCTCAGGGTTGTAAACCTTCAGCTTCTGAACGAGAGCCTGCGTTTCTTAGCCACCTTCTTGCTCCTCCTCTTAGGTGGCGTGTGGGTGGAAAGGAGGGGGTATTAGGCGGTTTCGGTGTTTTCAGGCACACGTATTCCCATCCGCACCCTACCATACTTCTTTTTCCCGGCTACCATCTCCTTCGGGGAAGACGGACGGTTAATGCGAGGTCTAAGAAGCCCCTGCCCGTGAAGTACATTCCGCGTTGTTGAGACATCAGCAGTGTGCCCTGTGTAGGGCCACGTCTCCCGTCGTAAATCGCACCACCTCCGTGCGCCACCCGAAAGCAGCAGTATAATATCGGTGTCATGATAACGGTGCTGATAGGTGGATGGGCGTTGATCAACGGGAACGGGGATATAAACGCCCGTACCCTGCGTGAGCACGGAGTTCAGATATACCAGTACGTCCCCGGATACGGGTACGTGGCGCATGTCCCGGAGAACCTGAAACTCCCCGGGATAAGTATCCGACCCGTGCCGAAGGAGCTCAAAGTGTCCTCTCTGATATACGAGGGGAAGCTGGAGGAAGCCATATACGGTGGGAAGGTGAGACTCATAGTCTCCGGGTATCCCGGTGAGTCCGAGGCCGACCTCTTCAGCGCTATAGCCTTCCTCGGTCTGATGCCGGAGAAGTTCCCCACATCCATCCTCCCGCGGTTCAAGGTGTCCGTATCCCCCGAAGACGCCCTGAACGTCTCCCTGAGGCTGGCCTCCATGGAGCAGGTTTCCAAAGTTGAGCCGGACCTAAGGAAGTACCTGTGGAACAACCACACGCGCTGGTACATACAGACCCACGTTGACGGGGACTCGTTGGTGTGGTCCCACGGTATAAACGGAGAGGGGGAGATCGGTGGAGTGATGGACACGGGGCTGGACTACTACTCCTGCTTCTTCCGTGATACGACCGTAATAACTCCCGGGCCCACCCACAGGAAGGTGATAAACTACATGGTTCTCTCCAGCTACGCTGACGATTTCGCCTCCTGTAGCTACTCACACGGCACCCACGTCACGGGCACCTTCTTAGGGTATCCGGATTCGGCCAGCTCCATATTCTACAACTACAAGGGTATGGCCTACATGGCCAAGGTGGTGTTCGGGGACGCCGGAGGGCCGTCCTGTGGAAGCTGTGGAAGCATATGCTACAGTTCCTCCATATACGACATACTAACCGACTTCTACAACAGCGGGGCCCGCGTCATAAACTTCTCCTGGGGCTCCAACTTCAACACCTACAGCTCGTCCGCCTACGACGTGGACGCCTTCATGTGGGATAATCCCGACGCCTTAGTGGTCATCGCCGCGGGAAACTCCAGCTCGGACGGAGCCTCGGAGGACGGTTCCATAGGTTCCCCGGCAACGGCCAAGAACAACCTGACCGTTGGAGCCACCGGAGCCTTTGACGAATTCACCAAACCTCACGAGCACAGGGCCTACTACTCCTCTCAGGGTCCAGCTTACGATGGGAGGTTAAAGCCCGAGATAATGACCCCCGGTGGTGATTACCACTACAGCCCCTCCTTCATAGGCTCCGCCCTAAACAGAACCGATAGGACCTACTCCTGCTCGGTCGTGAATAATGGCTTTCAGGGAACCTCCATGGCGTCTCCCGCCGCAGCCGGTGCCGCTCTGCTCGTACGCCAGTACTTCCGCGAGGGGTGGTATCCGAGCGGGACTAAAGACACGGCGAACGGGTTCGTACCGCAGGGATCACTGCTAAAGGCCGCCCTGATAGCCTCCGCCCAGCCCCTTGAGTACGAGCCTTCTCCCCCCAACAACGAGGTGGGCTTCGGAGGGGTCAACCTGAGCAGGGTGCTCTTCTTCGCGGACATGCCCCCAGAGTACCGTCACCGCCTCTTCGTGGTGGATGACAGCGTCGGTATTCAGGCAGGCGATACGGCCGTGTATAACGTCACGGTAGGATGCAACGAGTCCATGTACACGGACTACGTCAAGATAGTGCTGGCATGGACCGATGCTCCCGGGACTTACCTTCAGAACGACCTGGACCTCATAGTGGAGGGAGCGGACGGGAACGAGTACCACGGTAATATCTTCAGCGGTGGAGTCTCGGTTCCTAACCCCAGCGGCAGGGATTACCTGAACCCCGTGGAGGTGGTGTACGTGGCTCCGGCCAAGCGGGGCGTATGGAAGGTGAAGGTCTACGGCAGGGCGCTCAACAACCCTAAGCCCGGAGGTACCCAGCCCTACAGCCTCGTCGTCGTGGATGCTGGCCCCTGCGGTAACGGGGACGGCCTGAGCGTGTCAGAACGTCCCAGATCTAAGGCTTCGCACCTCCCGTACTCCGTGGACAACAGGACCATCACCTTCAACCGGAAGGCCCGACTCTACACTGTGTCCGGCCGTCTCATGGGAGCCTACGGGGAGGGTCAGAAGGTCGCACTTCCGTCCGGCATCTACTTCGTCGTAAGCGAGGGGAAGAGCTACCGCGTGGTCGTACGCTAAAGGAGAAACGTCCTTTGAGGGGGGAGAAGTCTCCCCCCTTTTTTTATGGAAATGGTACCAAAAACGGTGCGCCAATCGTTGAGATATGTCCCCCCGGCGGGGGGATTGGACTTATTCCTTACCCCTTGGTTTTTGCTTCCGAGTACAGGCGAATTTCAAAACCCTGTAGTTTTATTAAAGGGGGTTCGGATACATCAAAAATTTCCCGATTTTTTGTTATAGGTTCGCCACAGGACCCTCGCTACTACAGGAACCACGACAGCTCCACTTCCTCTATCTTACGCATTATGGCCCGGGCCACCTGTTCAACCTGTTTCCTGACGTCCTCTATTGATCCGTAGTTGCGAATTACGAAGTCCGCCCTCTTAACCTTCTCCTCCTGAGGCATCTGGGAGGACAGTATGGCCCGTGCCCTCTCCTCCGGTACCCCACGCTTTACCAGACGTCTAACCAGCTCCTCCTCGGGAGCCCAGACCACGATTATGGTGTCAAAGGCGTCCGCCACCCCGTACTCAAACAGGAGGGCGGCATCCACCATGATAACCTTGGCGTCGGACCTCTCTATGGTCCTCTTTATCTGCTCAAGTACCAGAGGACGGACGACCCGTTCAAACTCCTCCTTGAAGTGGGGGTCTTTGAACACCTTCTCACCGAGCACCCCCCTATCCACCTCACCCTCTTTGAGGGCCTCGGGTAGATGCTCCTTCAGGAAGGCTATCACGTCAGGATGACCGAGGACCTTGTGGGCCTCCCTGTCAGCATCTACAACCGTAAAGCCGAGGTCGCTGAACATCCTCGCCACCGTACTCTTTCCCGCACCGGCGTTTCCGGTAAGACCTATCAGAACCTTCATGGGGCTATCTCCCTTACGATTTTGATTATACGGTTGGCCACCTCATCGGCCGTCATGTGGGTGGTGTCTATGTACACGGCATCTTTCGCCCTCTTTAGGGGAGCGACGTCCCGGGAGGAGTCCCGTATATCCCTGCCTCTGATGTCCCTTAAAGCCTCCTCGTAAGACACGCTTACACCTTCGGACACCAGCTGCTCGTACCTCCTGCGAGCCCTCTCTCCGGTTGAGGCGTCCAAGAATATCTTTACGTCGGCGTCCGGAAGCACTACCGTGCCTATATCCCTACCCTCAACCACGGCCCCTCCCTCGGCCAGCCTCCTCTGAACGTCCAGCAGGAACTCCCTGACCTCCTTTACTGCGGCCACCCGGGAGGCCATGTCGGATACCTCAACGGTATCCAGCTCTTCCGTTACGTCCTCACCGTTAAGGAAGGTACGTATGCGACCGTCTATGTACTCCTGCCACACCTCAACGTCCTTTAGCCCTCTATCAACGTCTATGGGGGATTCCGGGGTCAGGCCCTTCCTGAGAAAGTGCAACGCGACGGCCCTGTAAAGGGCACCTGTACTTACGGCTTTAAGCCCGAGACGATCCGCCACCTTTCGGGCCACGGTCGTTTTCCCTACGCCGGAAGGACCGTCTATGGCTATGACGATCTCTTTACCCCTCCTTCCACCCTTCATAGTACCCCCTCCGTACCTTGAACAGGCGGATACAACCCCCTCCCTCTACTCCCTTTGCCTGACAGGTCGGGGTGAGAGGCCTCTGGTCCATAACCTCTCGGCCCCATGCCAAGCGCTACACCTACGCTCCTTTTGCCTGACAAGTCGGGGTGCGGGGATTTGAACCCCGGCCCTCCCGGTCCCGAACCGGGCGCGCTAACCAGACTGCGCTACACCCCGCCCTCTTGAGGCTGGAATTATACGGTCGGCGGGCGTCCTTCTCCGGTAGAATAACCTCCGTGCGTGAAAAGAAAGTCGTGGTATTAGCGTCGGGAAACGGAAGTAACTTTGAGGCTCTGGTACGCCGGGCGAGGGCCACCCACTACCCCATAAGCTTCCCCTTACTCATAACCGACAACCCCGAAGCGAGGGCCATAGAGAGGGCGAGGAGGTTGGGGGTACCTCACCGGGTGATTGAGGACCCCGGCGAGCCTACGCTCAACGCTATAAAGTCCGTAGGCAGGGTGGATGCGGTAGTACTGGCCGGGTACATGCGGATCCTTCCGCCCGAGACGGTAGAGGCCTTCCGTGGAAAGGTCCTCAACATACACCCCTCCCTGCTTCCGGCGTTCAAGGGTAGGGACGCCATAAGGAGAGCGTGGAGTTCCGGCGCGAAATTCACCGGAGTAACCGTGCACATCGTGACGGAGAAGGTGGATGCCGGTCCCATACTGGCCCAGAGGGTGGTTCCGCTGTTCAGGGAGGAGTCGTTGGAGAGCCTTGAGAGGAGGATCCATCAGGTGGAGCACGCTCTGTACTTTGATACCTTAGTGAAGTTCCTATTCGGTAAGCCTCCGAAGTACGCCCTGCTGGCCTCGTACGAAAAGACACCCAGACTAACCCGGTTCGCCCACTTCCTTCAGGAGTACGGGTACTCCATAGTGGCGACGTCGGGGACGGCCAAGTACCTCAGGGATAACGGCGTATTCGCCCTTGAAGTTTCTGCCCTTACGGGCTTTCCGGAGGTCTTCGGCGGAAGGGTGAAGACCCTCAACCCCTACATCATGGGTGGGATACTCTTTCACAGGGAGGACGACCTCCCCGTAGCGATGGAGTTAGACGTTCCCGACATAGAGGTGGTCTTCGTACAGCTCTACCCCTTCAAGGAGACCTTACAGAGGAGCAAGGACGTTGATGAGATCGTGGAGATGATAGACATAGGGGGTGTAGCCCTCATCAGGGCGGCCGCAAAGAACTACGCCTACGTATCCGTTATAACCGACCCGGAGGACATAGCTTCCTTTATGCTGGAGATGGAGGAGAAGGAGGGTAAGGTGAGCGAGGAGACCCGAAAGAGGCTGGCCGTAAAGGCCTTCTCTCGCACAGCGGGGTACGACATCCAGATCTACGAGGGGCTGGGAGGAATCCTCTACCCCTCCGAGCTTTACAGGAACATCTTTATCCACGTCAAAGACCCTGTGGAACTCCGATACGGTGAGAACCCACACCAGAAAGCGTGGCTCTATACCAACCCTCCCAACTCCTTCCTGTCCGCCATAGAGCAGCTTCACGGTCCCGACCTGTCTTACAACAACATCTTAGACGTGTATTCGGCGTGGAGCGCCGTACAGGAGTTCTCTGACCACGCCATCGTTATCGTAAAGCACGGGAGTCCCACCGCCGGGGCGGAGGCGGAGAATCCCATACGGGCCTACGAGAAGACCCTGTTGGGGGACATGCAGGCGGCCTACGGAGGGATAATAGCCTTAAACTTCGCCGTTGAGGAGGACTTAGCCCGCAAGCTTAAGGAGCACTTCTACGAGGTTATCGTGGCCACGGACTACTCGGAGGGAGCCCTTGAGATACTGCGGAAGAAGAGGAGATTACGTATCCTTAAGATAGACGTCTTCAAGTACAGGCTCCCGCACCTACAGATGCTCATGCAGGGGGGGGACATATTAGTGCAGACCACCGACTTTGACCCTCCGTACGAATTCATAGAGAGCAAAACGGAACCGCTCACCGACAGGGAGGTGGAGGACATCGTCTTCGGTCTGAAGATGGTCAAGTGGGCCAAATCCAACGCCGCCGTGGTCGTAAAGGATAGGACCCTCTTCGGTACGGGTAGCGGCCTTGTGGATAGGGTTACGGCCGTAAGGGTAGCCCTGCTCAAGGCGGACGATAACGCCTTCGGTTCCACCTTAGTTTCGGACGCCTTCTTCCCCTTCCCCGACTCCGTAGAGTGGGCCTACAGGTTCGGCGTTAAGGTGGTGGCGGAGCCGGGGGGCTCTAAAAGGGACCCGGAGGTTATAGAGAGGGCGAAAGAGCTGGGGATAAAGCTGGTCTTCACAGGTAAGAGGTTGTTCAGGCACTGACATAAAGGTGTTGCACCATAGGGGTGGGGGTATCACTCTGGGTATAAATCCTG
>CAYYQD010000001.1:43255-53784 GCA_964473735.1 uncultured bacterium | reverse complement strand
AGGTATATCAGACTTGCCCCCTGACGCGGCTCACGTGGTCGTTCATGGCCAACCCTAAGACGGTCAGGAAGAACCACTGGAAGTTCGGGTACAGCACTCCGCCGCTCGTTATACCGCTTATCACTACGAAAAGGAAGGCGGCCCGGAGCAGACCGGAGTACTCCCCTCTACACGAGAGTACGAATCTCGTAACGTTTAAAAGCCACGCCATGAAGATCGTAAATCCGAAGATACCCATATCAATCAGAAAGGTGAAGTAGGTGTTGTGCAGGTAGAGACCTATGGGCTTACGGGTGGTGATGAGACCGAAGAACATGGCCAGAGGATGGAGGGAGAGGAACCTCCGGAAACCTTCCCTCCATATTAGCATGCGACCGTTGAAGGAGTCGGGGTCCGTACCTAAACCGTGATGGGAGAATCTCGCCGAGATCTCCGGATAGAAGTAGATGGCTCCACCGACGATAAGGACGAGGAGTAGCGCAGGAGCCAGTTTCCCCCCCTTCGCCTCCCTCCGGAAGGCTACAACCACCGATGACAGAAACACGGATACCCAGAGGGCACGGGTGTAGGTCTTGTAGAACAGGAAGACCATCACCACTATGAGGGCGAACTCCAGAAGGTTAAACTTTCTACCGAGCCTGTGAAGGAGAACCAAAAAGCCGGGTACCAGCTCAAAGCCGAAGGCCGTAGCGTCGTGGTAAGGTCCCTTCAACCTCTCAAAGGCTCCCTCCTGAAACCCGTTGGGCAGATGACCGCTCAGGGCGAGCACCCCCATAACGGTGGGGAAGAGAGCGGAGAGGAGGAAAGCCATCTCTATCCAACGGGCGTTCTTAAGGTCTATCTCCCTCGCCACGAAGTAGAACCCCCATCCCGACAGTATCCTCAGGGACAGGTCAAGTCCCCTTACGTTGGGGGAGAAGAGCAGTACGAAAGGCACGGGAAGGAGCAGGAGAAGGTGGGACGTGTCCATGTAGGTTATAGGCCTACGTACGGAGCGCTTCAGGAAGAGGAATATCCCCCATATGGCTATGGAGTAGACGGAGAAGGCCTGGGTTATCTTCAGGGGACCGAACCGTAAGGCATACAGGGAATCCACAACGGGTTTAAACAACACGAGCATAAGGTAAGCGTAGAAGGGTAGAAGAAAGGTTAGACCGATTATCACAACGAAAGCGGCCACGCCACCGCCCTTAAGAGGACCGAAGTATATCAGCACCACCGATACGACGGCCGCGAAAGCGCCGGCCACGAGAGAGAGTACTAAGGTCTCCATACCCCCCTTTCGCTAACTATCGCCCCCACGAGGTCCGGAGGTGTTATATCAAAGGCGTAGTACAGGTAATCCTCCCTCGGAACGTCCCTCCGCCTCTCAACCACGACCTCGTCCGTGTAGGGGTTGGGGTCAAAGGTCGTACTGGGAGCCGCTACGATGAAGGGAACGCCGAAGCGTTTTGAGGCCAGGGCTATGGACAGAGTGCCTATCTTGTTGAAAACGTACCCGTCGGAGGTTATACGATCCGCACCCACGATGGCTATATCCACCATCCCCCTCTCAATGAGGAAGGGTATGTGGTTATCCGGGACTACGTTGTAGGGGATACCCTCAAGCCGGAGCTCGTAGGCCGTCAGGCGGGCCCCCTGCATGTACGGTGCGGTTTCCGGGGCGAAGACGTGCTTCACCAACCCTCTCCTGTGCGCCCACCGTATTATACCGAGGGCCGTGCCGGGGTACAGGGTAGCCCACATCCCCGTGTTGCAGTAGGTGAGCACCCGCAGGGGACGGTTGAAAAATTGAAGGCCGTTCTCCGCTATGGCCTCGTTTATCCTCCTCTCCCGCTCTTCAACCTTACGGGCGAAGTTCAAAAGCTCCTCCGGTGAAGCCCCTCTCTCAACCATGGGGAGAGCCTCACCGAGGACGTTGTGGAGGTTCACGGCCGTAGGTCTGGACTCCTTCAGGGCCTCCCACCCCTCTTTTAGGTCCAACCCTCTGAGACTCTGAAGGTACAGGCCGTAGGCGGCAACAACGGCTATCATAGGGGCACCCCTGACGACCATATCCCTTATAAGGCGGGCGACCCCGTAGGCGTCTCTGGCCTCCCTGTAGGCCACCTCATCGGGCAGGACCCTCTGATCCAGAACGTACAGTGTGCCATCCTCCAGACGGAAGGGGGCCGGTCCCCTCATCACCCCACCTCCATCACCACCTTACCGAAGGGCGAGAAGCTTTCAAGGAGCCTGTGAGCCTCCCGGGCCTGTTTCAGGGGCAGGACCTTATACACGATAGGACGGAGTTTCCTCTTCTCCACCAACCGCAGGATACCGAACAGCTCTCCCTTACTCCCCATCGTAGAGCCTATCAGGGAGACCTGTCTGTAGAAGATATGTCTCAGGTCTATCTGCGCCCTGTACCCACTCGTAGCCCCGTACATCACTATCCTGCCCCCCCACCTCGTTACGTTTATGAGCCTCTGGGTGTGCTCCTGTCCGGTATGGTCTATGACCAAATCCACCCTCCCCACCTTCTCCCTTATCACCTTCTCAAGGTCCTCCTTGCGCCAGTTTATGACCAGATCCGCCCCCAGCTCGTAGGCCTTCTCAACCTTCCAGTCTGCACCAACGGTGGTTATAACGAAGGCGTTGAACAGCTTGGCTATCTGGACGGCCGCGCTTCCTACCCCACCCCCTCCGGACATAACGAGGACGGTCTCCCCCTGCTTTATCCGTCCCCTCGTGACGACGGCATGCCAAGCCGTTAGAAAGGTCAGGGGAACGGCGGCCGCCTCAACCCACGTAAGGCCTTCCGGATAGGGCAGGAGGTTGGCAGCCGGGACCTTTACGTACTCGGCGTACCCTCCCCATACGTGCTCCCCCAATATCCTGTACTCCTTGCACAGGTTATCCCGGCCGGACAGACAGGCCTCGCAGGTCCCACAGCTCGTCCCCGGATTTACGACCACCCTATCCCCCACCCTGGCGTTCCGGACACCCGGACCGATACCCTCAACCACACCGGCTATATCACTGCCCAGGACGTGAGGCATCTTCAGGTCCCTGTATATACCCCGCCTGACCCATACGTCAAGATGGTTTACGCTAACCGCCTTGACCCGCACCAGAACCTCCCCCGGACCCGGCTCCGGCGTGGGTAGATCCCCGTACTTTATGACCTCCGGACCTCCAAAACCTTCTATGTATGCCGCCTTCATGGGGAAGGAGTATAAGGTGGTGGCCTAACCGCCCCACAGCGCAGATCAAGAGGCCCAAGCACAACGGTAAAGGCTGGGCGTACGGACATTACCACCCGGAGAGTGGGAACAAGTAACAGTATTAAAACGCCATGTTGATTCCACCCCATTTCTGCCGTATAATGGTGGAGAATGAAGAAGTTTTTCGCGATTTTTCTGATTTTACCGGTAATCCCACCTCCCCTTGGGGCCGTATCCACACTCTGGACGAGGACGTACGGGGACGGGACCACCGACCTCAAGTTCTACTCCGGGGCGTACGATGGGGAAGGCCACTACGTAGTGGTGGGAGAGAGGGGCGATAGCGCCGTGATCTTAAAGGTAGATACGGCCGACGGAGACGTCCTCTGGGAGGTCACCCTAAGCGGTTTCGTTTCGGGTAGCCTGAAGGGGGTGGCCGTAGACGGAGGGGGGAACTACGTGGTCGTGGGGGACGTTCGGACCTCCTCGGGGGAGAACGAGGCCGTAGTCGCCCGCCTAAACGCGTCGGACGGTTCAACGCTCTGGGTCAGAACTTACGGTGGGGGATCCTACGACTACCTCAGGGCCGTCCTATACGACCCGGATGGGTACTACGTGGCTGTAGGTTATACCTACACGCCCGACATCCACGCGTGGATGCTTAAACTGGACACCTCCGGCAATGTGGTGTGGTCCTCCACCTACTCCACCGAGCCAGCCGATAGGAACGAGCTACACTCCATCGCAAAGGACCCGGAGGGGTACTACGTGGCCACGGGGCTAACCCACGTATATCTCACGAATAACGGACAGATAAACCTCCTGAAAGTTAGCACCCTCACGGGTGATACCGTATGGAGGAGGACGTACGGTGGGGATGGATGGGACGCCGGGTATAGCGTCCTATACGACCCGTCGGGTTATTACGTCGTGGCAGGTCAGGACAGCGCCGTCCGTTTTTCCTTTCTCAAAGTCAGAAGGGACGGGAGTGTGGAGTGGAACCGTACTTACGCGGGGAACGGTCGGAGCATCGCCACGGGTATACTGCGCCGCAGGGACGGTTCCTACTTTGCGGTGGGGCATTCCCGAAATTACACCTTGAACGAGACCTCTCTTGCCCTCTGGGAGCTGGAACCTTCTTCGGGTGATAGCCTCAACGTTACCCTTATGCCTTCCTCTCCCATGAGCCTCAGCACCGCGGAAGGCCTGTTCTCCGAAGGGGACGGATACGCCGTCGTAGGGTACTCCCGGGGATCCCCATCCTCCACCTTCTACGGTTTCATCATGAGAGTGTCCGGGGAGGGTACGACGGACGTGGAGGAGAGAGCGGAGACCGGAGCCGTACATCTGAAGGTGATAAACGGAGGGGTGTTCGTGAGGGCGCGAGGTGAAGCCGTAATTTACTCCCCGGAGGGAAGAAGGGTACGGACGATAACCGGTGGGAGAACGACCTTCGTTCCCCTTAACCCGGGGGTGTATTTCGTAAAAACGGTCTCGGGGGTCAGTAGGGTGATAGTTCCCCGATGAACTCCCTCACAGCTTCTGAAGGCGGGCCTTGTCCTTGAGGAAGGTTCTCTTGCCCGTTGAGAAGAGTACCGTTATGGTATCGCCGTCCACCCGGAGGACCCTCCCTATGCCGTAGCGGTCGTGCTTGACGTAGTCTCCCCTCCTTAAGGCTACCCCAGAGGTCTCCCCGTCGGCGGATCGGGTACGGCGTGTAGATCTTCCCCTCGTCTCCAGAATTCCCATTTCGTAAAGGAAGCGGCTTGGGGTCAGGTTATCCTTCCATCCCCTCATCTCCGCGGAAGACAGGTAAAGGTACCGTTTAGCCCGGGTGATGGCCACGTAGGCCAGCCTCCTCTCCTCCTCCAGCCTATCTTCGTCCATGGAGCGGTGGTGCGGGAAGGTTCCCTCCTCCAACCCTATCACGAAGACCACCTCCCTCTCAAGGCCCTTGGCAGCATGGACGGTCATAAGGGCCACGGCGTTCCCCCTCTCCTTCGTATCCACGGAGCTCAGGAGTGAGAGCTGATTGACGAACTCTAAAGTGTCCGAGTACTCGGCTGCCATGTTCATGAGCTGCTTCACGTTCTCCATGCGACTGTCGTAGGAGTCGGGAAAGCGTCTCTTGAGATAACCGCCGTAGTCCATCTCCTCAACCACCCTCACGAGGGCCGGATGTGGCGGTAGGGAGGAGATCTCCCTGAGTAGATTGACCAGCTTTAGGGCGACCTTGAGGCGTTTACCCCTGAGTCCCACCTCCTTGAGACTCCCCTCATCTACGGCGTGGAAGGGGGTGCGCGATAGGACGTCCCTTACGGCCAGGGCCGTCTTCGGCCCCACTCCCTCCAGGGTACCTATGACCCTATCAAGGGCGACCACGTCCCCCGGATTTACGGACAGGCGCAGGTAGGCTATCAGGTCCTTCACCTCCCTCCTCTGGTAGAAGGAGACGTCCCCCACCACGGTGTAGGGTATCCCCCTCCTTATTAGGGCGTCCTCAATCGCTTTGGACAGGTAGTTGGCCCTGTACAGGACCATGACCTCACCGGGGTCGTGATGGCGTACGGTACGGGCTACCCAGTCCGCCTCCTCCCTGTCCGTCAGGAAGTGTCGGTATATCGGCTGCGGTCCCTCCCCCCTGTGGGAGGTCAGCACCTTTCCCCTCCTCTGGGTGTTATGACTTATAAGGCGGTTGGCGAGGTCAAGGATAGGTGAGGTTGAACGGTAGTTAGTCTCCAGCTTTATGAGTAGGGCGTTGGGGAAGTCCCTCTCAAAGTTCAAAAATATCCTGAAGTCCGCTCCTCTGAAGGCGTAGATGGACTGATCCTCGTCCCCGACCACGAAGACTCTCCGGTGTTCGGGATCCCCCGCTATGAGTTTTATCATACGGTGTTGGAGGGGGTTGGTGTCCTGATACTCGTCCACTAAAACGTAGTAGAACCTGTGGGCGTACTTCCGCCTTACGTCCTCGTCCTCCAAAAGCCGTACGGCCTCTATTAGTATATCGTCAAAGTCCAGAGCGTTGGCCTCCTTCAGCCTCCTCTGATACTCCTCGTAGGCGGACAGGAAGGTCTGGCGGTCTATGGTCAGGGGCATAGCCCCCGTGTTCTTGTACCGGGTTATGGCCAAGCGCAGGTCCTTGGGGCTCACGGCGAGCCTCCCCTTCTCCACGATCTCCTTCACCAGCGCCCGGGAGTCCTCGTCGTCGTAGACTATCCTGTCTCCCGTCTCCTCCCTTATGAGGCGTAAGGCCACGGAGTGAAAGGTGCCAACGTTCAACCTCCTGACGTTGACGAAGCGGGATAACCTCTCCCTCATCTCGTCCGTGGCCTTGTTGGTAAAGGTTACGGCTAAGATACGGTACTCCGGAACCCCTATCTCCTTAACCAGGTACGCCACCCTCAGGGTCAGGACGCGGGTCTTACCCGAACCCGCCCCGGCTATGACCATTATAGGACGGTCTATCGGGGCCAGAACGGCCTCCCTCTGCTGGGGGTTTAGAGCCGCTATCTCATCGGAGAGGGATACGCTCAACCTCCGAGACCTCCTTCTCGTAGAAATCCACCTTCAGCTCCTCAAGGTCCACGACGGCGAAGGACACGGTGCCGCTTATATAACCGTAGAGCTCCCCCGGGTTGATTATCAGGGCGTTTCTGACCTTCCGGAGGTTCCTCTCGTGGGTATGGCCGTATAGGACCAGGTCAAACTCTCCGGAGGCCGCGAACTCGTCAAGGAGTCGGGGCTCGTGCATCATCACGATGTTCTTCCCCCCGAGGACCACGAAGGCCTGCTCCTCGGTGAATAGGTGGAAGCCCGCCTTCTCAAAGTTGCGGCTCAGGTGTATGTGATCCCCGTCGTTGTTCCCCGTTATGGCCCAGAGGTCGCCGTCGTAAAACTCCCTTACGCGGAGAGGCACGAAGGGGCTGATTATGTCCCCAAGGTGGAGCACCTTATCCACGCCCATGCTCTGGAGCTCCGTAAAGGCCCATTTCAACCCCTTCAGGTTGTCGTGCGAGTCGGAGACTATCCCTACCCTCATGAACGGAGGATTATAGTCCCGACGAAGGTAGAGGAGGTACCGAAGGGGAGAACCCCCTTTAGAATGGGAAGGTGCTCCTGTTGAATCTTACGGCCCAGACCGTATGGACGAAGTACCCGGGGAACCCTGTAATGGTCAGGGAGGGAAACTTCTACGAGAACGCCATCGGTAGCCCCTCTGTCATCCTCCTCGGGGATACCTTCCGGATGTACTACGCCGCCGGTGGGCGGGACAACAGGGGAAGGATATCCTTAGCCTTCTCAACGGACGGGGTGCACTGGACGAAGTACGACTCCGCCACCCCCGTCTTTGGACCGGACTCCACAGGCTGGGACTCGCACTTTTTAGACACTCCGGAGGTTCTGTACGACGGACAGTTTAAGCTGTACTACTTCGGAGACTCCGACAACGATCCTCCGGGAGGGGCCATCGGTCTGGCCGTTTCCACCGACGGAATAATCTGGAGTCGGGTGGGGACCTCCCCCGTACTAACACCCGGATCGCCCGGAGACTGGGACGGTCTGTTCGTGGAGTCCCCCACCGTTCTCTACGATTCCTCCTCCAACCTGTACTTCATGTACTTCTCCGGTGTGGATACCACCTGGAGGGTAAGGATAGGAGGAGCCTTCTCCACCGACGGCATAAACTGGAACAAGTTGCCGGAGAATCCCGTCCTTACGCCCGGCAGCGCGGCGGAGTGGGACGGCTTCGCCGTGGCCACCCCCACCGTTCTAAAGAGGGATACCCTGTTTGAGATGTGGTACTGTGGAGCCTCCGTAGGAGACGTGATGGCGGATGGGGATATAGACACCATCCGGATCGGCTACGCGACGTCCCGCGACGGTGTGGTGTGGAGCAAACACCCGGCCAACCCCCTCTTCGGCACCTATAACCCACCTCCGGACGTCAGGGGACCCTGGGCTCCCGACGTGCTCTTCCTACCCTCCCGTGGGGAGTTTATGATGTGGTACGAAACGGCCTTCGGCTTCGGTCTGGCCACGTCTCCGATGACGGCCATACGTGAGGGAGAGGTCGGGGAAGAGGTGCCGGAAACCTTAGCCGTATATTCGGTGGACGGCAGAAGGGTCCGCTCTACGGCTAAAGGAGGGATGTTTTTCGTTCTCCTAAGGTACGGATCCGGCAGGGTTGAGGGAAAGGCCCTAATCAGGCGTTAGGTGTGGGAACGGGTAGGTGTTTTACGAGCGCGTAACGGTCGTCCATACGACCGGAAGGGAACACAACTTACCGCACGATTTAAGCCAATTTCAAATCCCTAAATAACACAGTACTTGAAAAGTAGGATTACGCACGTATAATACACACTCATGAGGTCCTTCGCAAAGGAGTTTAAAGAGTTCGTTCAAAGAGGGAACGTCGTGGATATGGCCGTGGGCATAGTGATAGGTGCGGCCTTCGGTACCGTGGTCAAGTCCTTCGTTCAGAACGTCCTCATGCCCCCCATAGGTCTCCTTCTGGGTGGTACGGACTTCTCCAACCTCTTCGTGGTACTGAAGAGCGGTACGGAGCCGGGTCCTTACTCCACCCTCAAGGCGGCGCAGGAGTCCGGAGCTACGGTTCTGGCCTACGGTCAGTGGATAAACGATATAGTGAATTTCCTCATCGTGGCCTTCGCCATATTCTTGGTGATTAAAGCCATGAACGCCCTCAACCGGAAAAAGGAGGCCGAGGTCCCGGCCGCTCCCCCGGAGCCTCCGGAGGAGATAAAGCTCCTACGGGAGATAAGGGACGCTTTAAAGGGTAAGTAATCGGACGGTACTTCAAAATAGGGATAGAGCTCTACTTTTGGCGAGCCTCACGTACTCCGGGTTTATCTCGTAACCTACGTAGAATCTCCCCGTTTTCAAAGCCGCCATGGCGGTCTGGCCGCTCCCCATAAACGGATCCAGTACAACCTCCCCCTTAAAAGTGTAGAGCTGTATGCACCTGTAGGGTAGATCCTCCGGGAAAGGTGCAGGATGGCCGATTTTTTTAGCCGAAACTGCGGGGAAGGTCCATACGCTCTTAGTAAACTCCAAAAACTCTTCCTTACTTATGGTACTTTCCCTGCGCCCCGGGTTCTCTCTGCGGAAAGTATCTTTTGAAAAGACAAGGATGTACTCATGCACGTCCCTTAAGGTGGGATTTCGGGGGGACATCCAGCTACCCCACGCCGTAGAGGAGGTGGCACTCGCCCCTTTGTTCCAGATTATCTCCCCTCTCATCAGGAAACCTATATCCAGCATATCCTCAATTATAAAGGCATGTAATGGAATATAGGGTTTTCTTCCTAAATTCGCCACGTTTATACACGCCCTTCCACCGGGTACCAGAACCCTGTAGGTTTCCCTCCAGACTCTCCTTAAAAATTCCCGATACTCGCCGAGGGATAGGTTCTGGTCGTACTCCTTCCCCACGTTGTAAGGGGGTGAGGTGACCATCAGATGTACGCTGTTATCCGGAAGCTCATCCATACTTTCGCTACTTTTACAGAAGATCCTGTTCAAATACTTCTTCGGGATGGAATTTTCTACGTAAAGCACTCTCTTTTCCTTTGGCAACCCCTCGTACAGCCTGCTGGAATAGAATCCGGAAGAGTCGTGGCTCACCCGGCCGGGTGCTCCGAACCTGCTGGTCTTAGTTTTACGCCTCTTAGCCATAGTTCAACCTCCTGAGCAGGAGTAAGAACTTCTCCGCCTTCGCCTCATAGGTGCGCTCTTTACTCGCCATATCTATAATTTTACCCAGATCCCTCTTGGGAAGCATTGAGGAGAAGAATTCCCTGTCCTCTACGATCAGACGTCTTAAGTTCTCGTACAACTCATGGGGCGTATCAACCCTCAGGAACCCTCCCCTCGGAGTGCTTTTGATATTGTCCCCGCCGGGTGCGTTTAGAGGTTTAGGATTTACGGAGTAAAATCCTTGAACTATGCCTGACATCTTCAGAAGATCCACTTTGTTGTAGTAGAACTTGGTGATAGGCGTATTCCCAACGACCACGATCGGTATTTTGGAGGACTTGGGGCCCGAAACTCTTATGTTTATGCTTTTCCCGATGGCTTTCAACATGGTATCCGAACGCAAGAAACCCGGATTACCCTGATGAGTCGTGTAGTCCCCTATGCACACTATCTCCCCGTTTTGAGGATAGTATTCCCAATTCCACACGATAGACATCTTAACTTCAACGATGAGAAGGATATTCTGCGGCTGCTGTACCCTATCGGGGGTCTTTACTACGGCGACGTCCGCGGGGGAGCGATCCGAAAGTCCCACATCCGGAC
>CAYYQD010000001.1:0-43155 GCA_964473735.1 uncultured bacterium | reverse complement strand
AGAAGGTCGCCCCTATCTGGAAGTGTGGCACCCAACGGTGGGAGGGATCGTCAAACCCGTAGCCCAGGTCTATACCCATTATCCCCAGCATGGGTACCTGGGCACGGAACCCCACTCCGGCGCTCCGCTTGAGGTCTCTAAAATTGACCGTCCTCGGCTCCCACCAAGCGTTTCCCGCCTCGGCGAAGGCGAGCAGATAGAAGTTCTCGCTCGGCCTTATCCGGAACTCGTACGTGAAAACGGCGAACACCTTACCCCCTATCACGCTGCCACCCACGTGGGTACCGACACTCCGGAGGTTGTATCCCCTTAGACCGTAAAAGCCGACGTCCCCCAGGAGGAAGTACTCAAAGAAGGGGATGTCCTTATCCGTAGTCAGACCCGTCAGGAGTCCTCCCCGTATCCTGAAGGCGTTTATGAGCTTATCCCCTCCGAAGAAGGGGAAGGGCTTGAAGGCCTGTACCTCCGGGAAGTGTCTGGTGAAGCTCACGTCCCCACCCATGGGGCCACCCACCAGGTCCAGCTCGTAGGACACCCTGTACCCGTTCATGGCGTTGAAAATTCTGTCCCTTGAGTCGTAATAGACCGTTCCGGAGATGGTGCTCATGTACAGCCCTCCCTTCTTGTTCTGCCAGTAGTCGTAGAAGGGCTGACCGGCGTACTTGGGGTTGATGTCGTACAGCCTTATCCTCTCAAACTTGTAGAATCCGTTTATCCCCCAGTAGGTCCCGAATATCCTCCTGCCTAAGTTTATCTGGGCGCCGACGTTGTTCTGCCAGTAGTCAAAGTAGTACCCGGTGAGGTAGTACAGGCTGGCCCCAACGCTCGTGGGCTCTCCGGCGAACCACGGTTCGGTGAAGGATAGGCGGAAGTTCTTTCTCCAGCTCCCGTACTCCACAACCACACCTATGGACTGCCCCCTTCCCAAGAAGTTCGGTTGTTGAAAGGAGAGGTTCCCGAAGAGTCCCTCCAGCTGGCTGTAGCTGACGCCAGCACTTATCTGTCCCGTAGGCCTCTCCGTGACCCGCACGTTCAGGTCTATCCAGAGGGAGTCGTCGGGTACGGGTGAAAAGTCGGGCTGTACCCCCTCAAAGTAGTTAAGGAAGTAAAGGTTCCTGACGCTCCTTATGAGTTTAGCACGGGAGAAGTACTCCCCGGGGAACATCCAGAACTCCCGCCTTATAACGCGGTCGTAGGTACGGGTATTGCCGTAGATATTGACCAGACGGACCTTAACCCTCCAGTTTTCCGTTATATCCCAGCTGAAGTCTATGCGGCCGTCCCTCCTCTCGGAGTGGTCGTCTATCCGGGTGTATATGTACCCCGAGTCGGCGTACAGGCCGAGGACCTCCTGCTTCATCAGGCTGTACTTCTCGGCCGAGTAGAGGTCCGGGTTGAGGGCGTGGGGGGCCTGGTACCAGAAGCGGTACTTTATCCAGTCAAAGGGGTTGAACTTTTTTTTTACCCTCTCAACCCTCCGGGCGAGGACCGTATCCCCGAAGACTTTGTTGCCCTTAAACTGGAACTTACCGAACCTGTACTCCTTCCCCTCGCTCAGGAAGACGACTATCCCCATGAAGCCCTTCTCCAGCTTTACGGTCCTGAAGGAATCCACCCGTGCGTCAGGAAAACCGTGGTTGTGGTAGAAGTCCTCAATCCTGCGGAGGTCCTCCTTCCACTTGTTCTCGTCAAAGACGTACCAGCTCGTGAGCCTCAACCACCACCTGTAGGGCTTGGTGTGTATGACCCGACTGAGGGTGCGATCCGAGTAGGTCTTATTCCCCTTAAACTCTATGAACCCCACTTTGAACTTCTCCCCCTCCTTCACCTTGAACTTTATCTCAACCTCTCCCTTCTTGTCGGGTTTGCTGACCTCGTACTCAACCTGAACCTGTAGGTATCCCTTCTGGTGGTATATCTTCTCCACCAGCTTCTTCATCTTAAAGAGGTTCCTCTCGGTGGCGGCCTTCCCTTTGAAGAGCTTTTTGAGGGTATCCGCGAAGACTTTTCCTTTTACTTTCTTGGCGCCCTCTATCTTGATCTTCTTTATCCGGGGGGCCTCCTTCAGGTCAAAGAGAAGGTCAAGGGTGTCCCCGTGGAGCATCCCCAGAGCCTTTATGTCGTCAAATATACCCAGATCCCACAGTCGGTTGAGGACGTCCTTGAAGTCCATCCCCGTTATCTTCTGCCCCTCCGTGAGCTTTACGGCGTTGCGCAGTACCTGATGGTTCGTCCATCTGACACCTACGAACTGTATCTGGCCTATGTGAACCACCTTCGGAGTGGTATCGGCAACGCTACCGGCCGCCTGTCCCTGTCCTATCAACAGTAGCACCATGGAAGGCTATTCTACCGCAGAAACGTACCCGCGTACGTGAAAGTGGATTCGTAAGACCGTAGAATCTTTTCTATGGAGCGCTTCGCTGTCAGGTTCTCCTATCTCCTTCCGATAGAGGGAGGGGCCATAGCCGACGGCGTGGTGACGGTGGAGAACGGTGAGATAATGGCCGTAGGCAGGTGGGGTGAGGTTGATGTAAGCGGATACGAGGTGATAGACACCCGCCCTTCAATAGGCCTCCCCACCTTAATAAACACCCACACCCACACGGCCATGGTGGCCTACCGGGGGTTGGCCGACGACCTCCCCCTCTTCAAATGGCTTCAGGAGTACATCTGGCCGGCCGAAGGTAAGACCGTGAGCCCCGAGATGGTGAAGTTGGCTTACAGGCTGGCCATAGCCGAGATGGTGAGCGGTGGCACCGGAGCCATAAACGACATGTACTTCTTTCAGGAGGTGGCCGCCGAGGTGATGGAGGAGATAGGTTTCAGGGGGGTCTTAGCCGAGGGCCTCATAGACTTCCCGACTCCCTCCTTCAAGGTACCCGAAGAGGGTATAAGGCGGGTGCGGGAGCAGATGAGTCTGAACGGTAAGTTCAGGTACGTGCGCTTCGGTGTGGCCCTCCACGCCCCCTACTCCTGCTCTCCGGACCTACTCCGGGAAGGGTACGCCATAGCGAGAGAGAACGACGTTCCCCTGCACATGCACGTGGCGGAGACGGAGGACGAGGTGAAACAGATAACCGGGAGGTACGGGAGGAGGCCGGTTGAGTACCTGAACTCCCTGGGCCTGTTTGAGGACGTGCATTTCGTGGCCGCCCACTCCGTCCACGTCTCTTCGTTGGAGAGGGCCATATACCGGGAGAAAGGGGTGAAGGTGGCCCACGACCCCGAGAGCAACATGAAGCTGGCCTCCGGGGTAGCACCCGTACCCGACTACCTCAAAGAGGGCATAACCGTGGGCTTGGCAACGGACGGGGCCGCGTCCAACAACGACCTTGACCTGTTCTCCGAGATGAGGAGCACCGCCCTCCTCCATAAGGTGGTCAGGATGGATCCGACTGTAATGGACGCCGAGACGGTGGTAAAGATGGCCACCTTGGGGGGTGCGAAGGTCTTGGGTATGGACGACCTCATAGGATCAATAGTGCCGGGCAAGAGGGCCGACTTCATAGCCGTATCTCTGGACAGACCCCACCTCCAGCCGATTTACGACCCCTACTCCCATCTGGTGTATGCGGCGAAGTCCAGCGACGTTGAGTGGGTCTTTATAGACGGAAAGGTCCTAAAGAAGGAGGGTAGGCTCACTTTCGTAGAGGAGGAGGAGATAAAGGAGATAGGGGATAGGCTGAAGAGTATGGTCCTTAAGGCCCTCGGGGGGTAGGGAACAGACCGAAGTCTAATCTATGGTGTCCTTTGAGGAGGTATACCGCAAACATTACGGAAACGTCTTCCGCTTCGTGTATTCCAAAGTCAGGGACTACAACGACGCCCTTGACCTTACCTCGGAGGTATTCCTGAAGGCCCTCAAAGGCTTCTCCCGGTTCAAAGGACTGTCCTCCGTAAAGACGTGGCTGTTCAGCATAGCCATAAACGTGGTCAGGGACTACTGGTCCTACAGGAACCGCCACCTCCCCCTCCTACCCGCACCGTACTCGGAGGAGACCGACGACCTGGATAACCCTCTGCTCGCCCGGGAGGACGACTACGGCGACGAGGAGGAGACCCCGGACTTTGCCGTCCCTCTGGAGGACTTCAGGCGGGCCTACCACTCCCTTCCGGAGTCCTTCAGGGAGGTACTGTACCTGTTCTACGTAGAGAAGATGACCTACAGGGAGATAGCCGACGCCCTGGGCGTCAGCGTCGGCACCGTGAAATCGCGCCTGAACAGGGCGAAGAGGAAACTGCACAGGCTCTTAAAGGAGGGTTAGAATGGAACACAGAGAGATTAAGGACCTTATACCCCTGCTGGCCATAGGGAGGCTGGAAGGAGAGGAGAGGAGGATCCTTTTGGAGCACCTGAAGACGTGCGAGGAGTGCAGGAGGACGTACGAGAGGGAGAGGAGCATCGTGAGGATGATGGAGGAGATGAACCGGGACATCGTACCTCCCCCCGCCCCTCCGGTGAGGAGAGGCTTACCCTACGGGAGGGTCCTTGCCTCCGTCTTCGGGGTAGTTGCCTTACTTATCGCCGTATTCATGGCCACAAAGAATCCGCTCTTCAGGGGTGGGAAGGAGTACGTCTCACCGGTTGAGGTCAGCGGGCTTGAGGACCTGTGGGGTGGATACGTCCTGGTACAGGGCGACGGGCACCTGAAGGTTGAGGTTCAGGTAGACGGTGAGACGGTTATACGGAAGGAAGGAACGGACTACCTCTACCTTGAGCCTCGGGTGTCCGGGGGGGAGCACTACGTGGTCGTGAAGGTGATACGGGACAGGGACACCCTAACCGTCGACAGGGTGGTACTGTACGACCCCGAGACCTACGCTCTGCTCACAGGTGGAGGATAAGGCGGGATATAGTGAAGTAGAGGGTCAGGGTCAGGGCATCGTTCAACGTGGCGTTTAGGGGGGCCGATATGCTCGCCGGGTCTATACCCAAGCGTTTCGCTATTATGGGAAGGAAGAAACCGATGGAGTTGGCGACCAGAACCGCTATAACCATGGTCAGTGCCACGACCGATGTTATCACCGGGTTGAAGGTGCGCATAAAGGCACTCCCCGCTGCTATAAAAGAGAGGGGTAAAGCCAGACCCACAAAAACACCGGCCATCTCCTTGATCCACAGGTTGAACACCTCGCGGGGGTTAAGGGATATTTCCCCCGTGGCCAGAGCCCGTATTACGAAGCTCGCACATTGGGAACCCGTGTTCCCCGCCGTACCGTTCAGGATGGGAATGAAAGCGGCCAGTATGACCGCCTCCCGTAGCACGTCCTCGTACGCCCCTATTATGAAGGAGGAGACGTTGGCCAGAAGGGCAAGGCCCGCCAACCACGGCAGCCTCTTCTTCATCCTCTCCCATACGGGGAGCAGGAAGTAGTTGTCTTCGGGGTCGCTCACGGCGGCGAACTTCAGGAAGTCCTCCGTGCTCTCCTCCACTATCACATCCACCACGTCGTCTATGGTTATAACCCCTAACATACGGTTGGATCCGTCCACCACCGGTATGGTTAGGAGGTCGTAATCCGCCATTATCTTAGCGGCCTTCCAAGCCGGGTCGTAGGCCGACACGAAGGGTACCTTCTCAGCCAGCTTGCCTATGGGTGTGTCCTCCTCCGCCTTTACGAGGTGGGTGAGCTTGACCTGCCCCCTGAGACGCTGGGCGTCGTCCAGAGCGTATATGGTCAGTAGAACCTCGTCCGAATAGTCCGTGGTTCTGAGGTAATTCAGGGCCTCCCTCACGGTTCGGTTCCTGTTGAGGGCAACGAACTCGGTGTTCATGAGACGCCCGCACGAGTTCTCTGGGTAATGGAGCAGCTTCAGGGCCACCTCCCTCTCCTCCGGCGGTAGGAGGGTCAGGATCCTCCGTACCAGCTCGGGCGGAAGCTCCTCAAAGAGGGCCGTACGGTCGTCGTCGTCCATCTCCTCCACTATCTCAAGGAGCTGCCTGTCGGAGAAGCCGGATATTATCCTGTCAAGGTTATGGGTGTTGAGGTTGGAGATAACTTCGGCGGCCTTCTCCGGAGGTATCAGCTTGAGGAGTAGAACGGCATCGGAGGGTTCCAGTTCGGATATAACGTCCTCTATCTCCGCCGGATGGAGCTCGGAGAGGAGCAACTTCAAAGGCCTCAGCTCCCGTTTTCGGATCATCTCCTTTATCTCCGGGAGAAGGGCCCGCGCTATCTTGAGCAACTGTCAATTGTACGGCCGCATAAAACGGAAAGATTTCCCCGTAAATCCGGCGTATAATACGCTTACCAATGCGTACCGAGGTGTCGGTGGATGACCTCCTCGCCAACGCCCAGATTGAGCGAGCCAAGAGGATAGCCCACAGACGGGCCCGGGAGGAGTTCAACGAGGAGAACGTTTTGAACCTCCTGCGCGTCCTCGCCACGGGCAGGGACGTCAGGGGTATGCGCAGGGTTTTCAGGAGATGGAGGGACACCTACGGAGAGTTTCCGGACAGCTTTCTGGAGGTACTCGCCCTCTACTACATGCTTACCCTTCAGACGGACCGTCTCCTTCCACTGATTCCCAGGATACCGGAGCACGTCGCCTTCTGGATACTCACCACCCTCGGATACACCGAAGAGGCCAAGAGGTACGACCTCGGCCGCCCCACCCGTATGGCCACGGTAAGGCTCCTTGAAGGGTACGACTACGATCCACCGGAGGACATCCCCCCAATTGAGAGGCTATTCTTCCTCTTCTTTAACAGCAAGCGCTTTCTGGTAGGTGGTGAGATAAAGAGAGCCCTGGTCTATATAGAAGACGCCCTTTCCATGAGTCTGAAGCAGGGAGCTCTGGGCATCGCCCTGAACGCCATGGCCCTTCGGGGGGCTTTCAGACTTCAGGTGGGGGACGTGGAGGTGGCCAGGTACGTATCTCAGAATCTGGGTGATAAGATGGGGCATACCGTAGCTTCCATCTACGCCGGTCTAATTGAGGGGAAGGTGCCGGATCTGGACATCCCGGAGACCTTCCCGACATTACGGGTGATGTACGATTACCTGAAGTACGTGGTGAGGAAAGAGGGGGTCTTTAAGCCGTACGAGGGCTTACGCTCGCTCTACAACACGTGGTGGTACCTCCACAAGATCAAACACAACACCGTTTATATAACCTTCGCCGGGAAACTGCGCGTTATGAGGGGAAGCGAAGCGATAAGGGTACCGCAAAAGCAGGTTCTCTGTGTGGCTTTCGCCAAGGTGGGCGGCAAAGACCTGCTCAACAGGTACGCCCACCTCATCTTTCCGGAGAGTAAGGACCCACGCCGCAGAGCCATGGAGAACTTATCAAGGGCGTCGGACCTTCGTTTCGCCCCATCAGATATGTACCTTACCCTGAGGTTCGGGAACTTCTTAAGGGACGAGGAGGAGGTTTGGGCCCGGGTGCTTCGGGAGGAGGCGGAGGTGCGCTCTAAGGTATGATCCTCCTCCCCCAGGTCCATCCCACGTGGAACCCGAAGGTAGGGTAGGAGATGTGGGGGGCCGGGCTCTCTCCTTCCTTTAGAGGCACGGTCTCGGATTTTACGGGGTAGAGGAAGTCTATACCCACGTAGGTCCTGACAGACTTCACGAATACCAGCCGGATGTTATAGAAGAGGCCTACACCGTAGGTCTTAGCACCGGTCCTGTACTCGTACCTCTCAACGTATCCTCCCTTATACACGCTGTACGTTCCCGTGTTCAGGACACAGAGGGGAGACGCCATCACACCTATCTCGTGGTTGCCCAACAGAACGGAGGCCTTTCCCCTCACCCAGTTGTCAAGGCAGGTTCCCGCCGTCTGGAAGTTCGGATAGAGGGAAAACTGGAGGGTGAGCGCTCTGGCCCACATGATGCCGCCGTAGAGGTCGGCGGAGAGTACGGCGCTGCCGCGCGGTATGGGGTCCTTCGTATCTCCTCCGCTCACACCGAACCCGAACCATACGCCCCATATAAGGCTCATCTGACACCTCCTAACTTGACATGGGTGCACTCTTCGGAGGATACGAAGACCGTGTCCGTGTCCCCTCCGACCACCATCACGTACCTCCCGGGCATCAGACTGTCAACGTAGAGGGCGAAGACGTTGTCGCTTCTGTACACGGGCAGGCACCCGTTCCCCATCCTCACGGCTACGGGCCTATCCCACGTCAAGACGTCTATCAGGGTATTCCTCCGCGTCTCCATCGTATCGCAGGAGGGGCAGGATCCCACAGTGGTGGGAGTATCCGGAACTATGACCACACCGCACCCTGAAGGGGAGAGGTCAACCTCCGCTCGTGCGCACCCGTACCCGGTGGGCAGGAACACCCTGACCTTCCCGTACCTATCGGGGGCGTAGTAGGACGTCCTGTAGAATCTCCTGACCGTCCCCCGATACACCTCCCTCCCGTCCCGGAGCAACACGACGGAGGAGCCAAGACTGTCCGAAACCTCAAGGTACAGACTACCGGGTAGGAGCCTCTCACTGTACCTCCTCTCAACGCACGACATCAGGAGAAAGGCCAAAATTACCCAAATTCGCCTTCCCATCTACGGAGGGATTTTATGCCCGATGCCAGCACCTTTTCGTAGGGTAGGCGGGAAGGGGTAAGGGGGAAGCACGCTTAGAATACAGACCATGAGAGACTTCAAGGCCCTGAAGCACGTGTTCCGTAAGTACGACATCCGAGGCGTATATCCGGAGGAGATAAACGAGGGTTTCGCGTACAGGTTGGCCGTGGCTTTCGGCAAGATATTAGAGGACATGGGAGCGAACACCGTGGTCGTGGGTGGGGACGTGCGCACCCACACACCATCTATAAAAGACTCCTTCGTAAGGGGTCTAACCCACATGGGTATGACTATAGTGGATATAGGCACGGTACCAACACCGGTTATGTACTTCGCCGCCAAGAGCATGAACGTACACGCCGGGGTACAGGTAACCGCCAGCCACAACCCACCGGAGTTCAACGGCTTTAAGATAGTCTTAGGGGGGGACCCCTTTTACGGCGACGACATCCAGAGGCTGTACTCTATATTCTCCGACCCCCACCTCTCCCCCAAGTACCCCTACCCCAACGGTAAGGTCATACCTCACGACGCCTTAAGCGACTACGTCTCGTGGGTCAGTAAAAACGTGAGCGTAAACAGAAAGTTCCACGTGGGCGTAGACGCCGGAAACGGTGTGGCCGGCCCTGTTGTGGAGATGTTGTACCCGAAGAAGGGGATAGAGTACGAAGGTCTGTACATGGAGCCGGACGGGACCTTCCCCAACCACATACCGGACCCTACCGTACCCAAGTACATGGAGGACCTCTCCCGTTTAGTCGTTGAGAGGGGGCTGGACATGGGCTTTGGTTTTGATGGAGACGCAGACCGCTTCGGCCTGGTGGGGCCGGACGGCAACCTGATCTTCGCGGATAAGATACTGGCCCTCTTAGCCCGCCCCGTCCTCAGGGAGATACCGGGCGCCCCCGTGATACTGGACGTCAAGTGCTCCAAGGGGGTGGTGGAGTACCTGGAGAGGTTGGGTGCCAAGGTGATAATGTGGAAGACGGGCCACTCCCTCATAAAGGCCAAGATGAAGGAGGTGAACGCTCCTATAGCCGGAGAGATGTCCGGGCACATCTTCTTCAAGTACCGATTCTTCGGACACGACGACGCCATATACGCCTCCCTCCGATTCCTTGAGATGCTCTCGCAGGAGGAGAAGAGCCTACAGGAGCTCCTCGCCGAGATACCGGAGTACGTTTCCACACCCGAGATAAGGGTTCCGGTGGAGAACGACGAGGTTAAGTTCAGGATAGTGGCGGAACTCGTGGAGAAGTTCAAGGCTAAAGGGCTACCCGTGATAGACATAGACGGTGCCCGTATAGAGTTCCCCGACGGTTTCGCCTTAGTTCGGGCGTCCAACACCCAGAGCGTACTGGTGATGAGGTTTGAGGCGAAGACCGAGGATAGGCTGCAGGAGCTCAAAGATCTGGTGTATTCCGAGCTTCGCCGTTATCCCGAGGTCCGTCTCGGAGAGGGGGCGCATTGATGGAACGAAACCCGCGCTCTATGTAGTACCCCAATCAAGTTTTAGGTAAATTCCCGACCTATAGTGGGGACGGCCGTAAAATACAACGTCATGAGAAAGTACGTAGCGCTTCTCTCTATCCTCGCAGTAGGGGTGGCCGGCTGTAAGAAGGCTGCTCCGACCGTCTTCATAAAGGCCATGAGCCTTTATATGAACGACTACGACGGTCAGGGCTATCAGCACAGCTTCAACATCCTGAGCGCCAGTCCGAACCAGAAGCCCACCGTGTCTTTCAACAACCGCACCGTGCCTGACGACCGCATCTCCTCGGGCTTTGGGGACTACTTCGGATGGGACACCCTTCCCGCCGTATCCCCCAACACGGACGTGGAGATGAAGGTTACCTACTACAACGTGAACGAGGAGAAGAAGGAGGCCTCCTCCAGGGTGAAGCTACCCTCCGAACCCTCCGGTATGAGCCTGAGCGTCAAGGGCGGCGAGATAAACCTCTCGTGGGGCAAACCTGACAAGAAGACCACGGACTTCATATACGCCGGCCTGAACGTGCAGTGCGTGGACAACTCCTACAACAGCCAGTACGCAGCTTGGGACACGGTCATAACGGACTTAGAGAACACCACATCCCTCACCAAGACGTTGGGCAGCCTGTGTAACGAGATCGGGGACGTCGCCTACGCCTTCGTATATGCCGCCCTAATAAATATGAAGGGTCCCTGGAGTGGGAGTAAGGACAACGTGAAGGGGGCCAAGGGCCAGTACTACGGTGGAGCCGGAAAGGGCGACACCACCAGCTACCTGCCTACTAAGGCTACCGTTAAGGCTCCCAGCCTTCCAAAGGTGAATTGGGGTGAGCGCGTCCTGAAGGCTACGGAGCGCTACTTCGGTATGCCTGCAGACGAGGGCGAGTGGATAAGGTAAATATCTACCGTGGGGTTCCACCCGAGGGTGGAACCCCGTCCTTTTTGGGTCGTACTTAAACTTCCCTCTTGATGTATTCCGACGTACTTTACGCTGTAGGACGGGGGGAGTTTGAGAGTGTTAGAGAGGACATCCTCCGCCTCCTTCGGGACGACACCTTCGTCCGTTGGGTCAGGTTTCACCACATGGGCTCCCTGCTCTACGACCTCCTCCCCGGGGCGAAGGAGGTCTTCCTCCTTGACCGCGCCACGTCCATGAACAGGTGGCTCCTGTGGAACGACCTACGGGATATACTGGTGCGCTCCCCTGTACCCGTGATGGCCTTCAAGGGGGTGGCCGTGGGGGAGCTCTATCCTGATAGGTTCCAGCGGTTTATATCGGACGTTGACCTGTGGGTTGAGAGAGGGGATATGGAGGAGATGACGGCGTACCTCACGTCCTTCGGATTGAGGTGGGAGATGGACGTACCCAACCAGCGGATATTCCGGTACGAGGGCCTTCCCGTGGAGGTACATACGGCCTTTACCCGCTTTCCGTATCCCGACGGCATAGGGGTGAAAGAGGTCCTAACCCACCGCAGGAGGGTTGAGGGTAGTCTTTTCTTTCCCGATGAGTCCCTATCCCTCAGTATCCTGTACCTTCACGCCTACAAGAGCGTGTACGTAAGGACCTCCTTTAAGGCTATATGGTGGTACGACGAGAGGCTTTTACTCGGGAGAGGGGCAAAACCGGTCGGTGGGCGGGTGATTGAAGCCTGCAGGCGGTGGTTCTCCTCCGTAGGTCCGGAGGACCTCAGAGGGGAGCATCTTGAGGACACCCTGTTCAACCGTCTGAAGTACCTATGGCACGGGTTCAGGCTTCGCCTTCTGTCCCTCCTCTGACCCGGATCAGTACGGAAGGTCCTCCATCAGCTTATCCACCTTATCCACCTCGTCCAGCTTGCCTAAACCGAAGTAGAGGACCTTGGCCTCCTCAAGGTAGTTCCGGGCCTTGTAGGACTTCCCGAGGGCCTTGTAGGCCATCCCCAGGTACTTGTATATGTCCGCCCTCTCGGCGTCCGTGAGGTCGGGCTTCTGGAGCTCCTTCTCAAGTAGCTTTATGGCCTCGTAGTCCTTCTTGAGGTTTATCAGGGAGACGGCCAGGAGTATCTTGGCCTCCCTGACGTTCTTGTAGTTGGGATAGAGCCTTACGATCTTCCTGAAGGTCTGGGCGGCGTCGCTCCACATCTTCAGGTTGTAGTATATCTTGCCGGCGGAGAGGAGGGCGTCGGGGGCCTGCGGGTGCTTTGGGAACTCCACGCCCATACGGTAGAGGTAGCGGGCGGCCAACGTGTCCTTTCCCTTCTCAAGGAACTTCCCTCCCCAGTAGAGGAAGGCGTCCGCCACGTCGTTGCTGTTGGGGAACTCCCGGAGAAACTCCCATAGGACCGTCGTATCCTGCTTGGCGAGGATTGCATACACCTGCTGCGCCCTCTGTCGGGCTATCTGGTAGAGGTCGGAGTTAGGGTAGTTCGTGTAGAGCTGCTTCAGGTACTTGAGAGCCTCCCGGTACTCCCCCTCGTTATAGAATATCTCCGCCAGAGTGTAGAGCGCCCTCGGGGCGTCCGGGTGGTTCGGAAACCTCTCAACGAACCATATCAGGGTCTTCTTAGCCGCTTCCTGTCTGTTGGTGCCCAAGTATATCGTGTAGGTGCGGTAAGCCGCGTCCCCTGCTCTCGGCAGGTTAGCGTAATCCTCCATAACCTTCTGGTAGTACTCAATCGCCCTATCGTACTGACGCATGGCCTCGTGGACGAACCCGATGTAGTAGAGGACCTCGGCGTCCGTAGGGGGATGTCCCGTCTTACCTATGCTCATCAGGAGGTTCAGGGCCTCCTCCGTCCTTCCCATGTTAAAGGCCGCTATCGCCTCGGCGAGCAGGGCGTGGGCCTTAGGCACTCCGGTCAGGTTAGGTGCGGACTGCGCGGCGTGGTTGTACGCGTCCTCGTACTTGCCAGCGTGCAGGTTGCACCACGCCGCCCCCATACGGGAGAGGGCTATAAGCAGGGGCTTCTTGCCCTCGTTCACGTTTCGGACGTATATAGACTCGGCCTGAAGCCAGTGTCTGGCGTAAAAGTTGGCCTCCCCGGAGGCCCATACCACCCACCCTATCCCCTCGTTCCAAGGCCTGTTGTAGTAGTCCGATAGGAAGATGCTGCCGTAGGACCTACCGGTTTCGGGATCTCCACCATAGACGTAGGCGAGGATGTAGTAAGTACGGGCCACGTACGAGGGCCCACCAGTAAGGTAATCGGACTGAACCACGTCGCTTAGGACCTCCACAGCCTCCTTGAAGAGTCCTACCCTCACCAACCCCACGCCGTACTTAGCAGCCTGAAGGTACCACTTCCCTATCTCCTCCCTTCTCGGTCCTCTGGATAACCATCCTCTCTTCTTGGGTTTGGGAGGTAGGCGGTAGGTGTCAAAGAACCTGAGGGAGTCCTCAAAACGCAGGGCCATAACGTCCTTCCAGTCGGGGACGAGGGAGGTCATATCCGGCATGTAGAAGTACAGCGGTCGTTTGAAGTCCGTTATCTCCAGCTCGGCCTCACCCGTTATAACCTCCTCCTCTTCAACCGCCCGGCCACCCTGTTGGGGTTGCTGCCCTAAGGTATCCGGATTCTGGAGTAATAAGAAGAACAACATTAGCGGTTATTTTAATCCCGTAAGGCGCCTTCGGTTCAACTCCCCTTGCGCCGCGGGGAGACGTAAAGCAGGCCGACGAGGATCACACCGAACAGGATAAAGATCAAGCTTAAACCGTAGTACGCTATCTCCCGTTTAAGAGGGGGTGTTCCCACGTAGAAAGCGATCCTGCGCTTTCCCTCCCAGACCCTTATTCTCTCCCCTTCAAAGTCCTCCGTACCCCTGTAATCGGCGTACCTGACATTTATGGGGGTGATGGTATCCACCAGGAGCCTGTAGTCCTCCGCCCCCTCTCTCTCCACGCTGAAATAGTCCTTCGGTACGATGTAGGATAAGGCGAAGTTCCCTTTACCGGGCAGGATCAGGGGGGTCAGGGTTACCTCCTTCCCCTGCTTCAGGATGTCCTCGTCCCCGGTAGAGAGAGAAAGACCCGTGGCGAACCCGGGTACTTCCACCTTAACGGAGGGTCCTCTGTAGGCGTACTTGCTGCCGTTAAATACGAAGAACACCTCAACTACCCTGTACCCGCCTTTATCCCGCAGCACCCCTATGTTCTCCGACACCAGCCTAACTACGGAGGAGTCGTCCGTTATATCGTACACGAAGAGCTCCGCCACCGTATCCCTGCCCACTACCACGACGTCAGAGGGGAAGACCTCCCCCCTGTACAGGACGTTGAAGGCTACGACGTGGGCGGAGGGGGGGGTGTATAGTGAGCCCTCCCCGTATAGTTCAACCGTATCTAAGACCACCACTCCTCCGTCCCGCGTGAAGGTCAGGACCTCGGCTTCAAGGGTATCCCTCACGTAGGAGTTCGTAGTCAGGTTCCGGACGCGCAGGAGTATAGGCCTCGGAGGGGGAAGGTCGGGTACGTTTCCTTGAGAGAGGAGGAGCCAGAGCATACTCAACGCCCGAAGACCGCCCTAAGTACCCTCTCAAACAGCAACCTGACTATTCCAAGATTCTTCTCCTCAAATTCACCGAACACGTAGCCGTTATCCGTATTCTGTCCGTAGAGGGTATTGCCGTTTTTAAGTACGAGATACAGGCGAACGACTCGGCCGGAGGATACCAGCGGGAGCAGGAAGGCGTACCTCTCCGACCACTCACCCTTCATGGCTATCACCTTCCCCTCTTCCACCCTGAACAGGGAGAGCAGCTCCTCCACGGGTACATCTACCGGCTCCCGTACCACGGCGTACTTCCCTACGCTTACCTCCTCCACGGTCGGCTGCTCCACCGCAGCCTCCGGTACTTCTTCGGTCTCCGGCACCTCCTCAACCACCTCTTCTTCACCCTCCTCTATAGCGAACAGAGGTTCGGTGGGTACCTCTATCTTGGGCTCCTCCACACGGACAGGCTCCTGTACCGGTTCCTTGACCTCCTCCAGTTCCTCTTCCGGTAGTATAGGTGTTTCGGAGAGCTCCCTGTCCAGTTTGTCCAAAAGCTCGTCGGCTCCGGATTTCTCCTGTTTGCTCTCCAGTACCCTCTTCAATCTCTCCTCAAGAGTCTCAACGTTTCTTCTGGACTTCTCCCTCATCCGCTCTATAACCTCCGGAAGGGCACGCAGAAGCCTGTCCGCCATATCTATATCAAAGGGGGTGTCCTCCTTTATGGAGTCTATATCTACACCGGATAGCTCCGCCCAGAGGCGTATAGCCTCCGGGTCGTTCCCCAGCTCCTCCTTTCCCTGAAGGACTATCATATAAAGCTCAGACATGTGCTACCTCCTTTATTCTCTCCGGACTCAGGCCGAAGGACTTGGCGTAGACGATAGTCCTCAGCCTAACTACCTCCCTCTCAAACCTCCACAGGTACTCCATGATGGCGTAAAAGCTAACGGGATCAACGGCGAAACCCCTTTCCACATCTTCGTAAAACTTCCTTTCAAAGGCCTCATCTATCTTCTCAAGGGAGAAGGACCCCTCAAAGGATACGTACTTCCTGATGAGGTTCTCCAGCTCCTCAACATCCTCCATGGCCAGAACCTGCCTCTTTATCTTCGGACTGATGTACCCGCCCTCTATCCAGTAAGCTGGGCGCTCACCGGCGGACAGGGATATGTAAGCCATGGATACGTTCTTGGAATCCACCGTGTAGGAGTAGAACTCCCTCACCAGGGAGTTGATATTCCGGGAGAAAACGGTAGCGTAAAAGGAGGTGTATATGTGATACTCAAAACCGCTCAGGTTTCCCTTCCGTAAGTCCAATATGGCCTCCCGGCTTATGGTAAAGGGTAGCCCCCTGAAGGCCATCTTGGCCCTCTCGGCGGAGGCGACGGCGTCCTCCTCCTGGAGGAGCTCCTTGAGGCGCACCTCGTCAAGGACCCCAGCGGGGAAGAGGCTCCCCTCTATGACCTTATCATCCACACCGTAGAACTTCCCTCTTATTACGGTTATGAAGTTGTGGAGGTCCCATCGGCTCAGATAGACGTCAAGGGACTCCCTGTCCGGACCTTCGTCCATCAAGGACCTGACCTTACGGACCTCGTCCGCGAACGCCCTGTTTATGGCCGAGATGTAGAGGTCCACGCCCTCCTTTACGCTCTTGAGCTGGGAGATGTACTCACCGTAGCGGGTATCCTTCAGGATATTTTCGTAGGATGCCATGTCCTCCCTTATAAGCATCTCGTAGACCTCTGGTTTCAACAACCGGGCCCTTCTACCTCTAAGCCTGCCGTAGACGTACTCAATGCTCATCCTATACCCCCTTTCTGTAGTTCGGAGCCTCTTTGGTTATGAATATGTCGTGGGGATGGCTCTCCCTTACGCCCGCCCCGGTTATCCTGACGAACCGGGCGTTCTTCCTCAGGGCGTTCAGGTCCGGGGCCCCGAGGTATCCCATCCCGGCCCTCAACCCCCCAACTAACTGGTAGAGGACGTCGGCTACCGCCCCCTTGTAGGGTACCATCCCCTCAACGCCTTCGGGGACGTACTTCGTGGGTTTTTCGTACCCGTACCGGCTCCCACCGCCGGACTCCATGGCCCCCAGGGAACCCATCCCCCTGTAGGTCTTGTACCTTCTACCGTTGTAGAAGACGTCCTCTCCGGGGCTCTCGTCCGTACCGGCCAGAAGGCTACCTATCATCACGCTGTCGGCCCCCGCCGCTAAGGCCTTCACTATGTCCCCGGAGTACCTTATTCCGCCGTCCGCTATTACGGGGACGCCGGCATCTCTGGCGACCGACGCCACCTCCATTATGGCCGTCAGCTGGGGAACGCCCACACCGGCCACCACACGGGTGGTACATATTGATCCCGGCCCCACACCCACCTTTACGGCGTCAGCCCCGGCCTCTATCAGGTACCCAGCCCCTTCGGCCGTGGCCACGTTCCCGGCCACGACGTCTATGTCCGGGTAATGGGCCTTAAGGTACCGCACGGCCTCTCCCACCCTCTTACTGTGCCCGTGGGCGGTATCCACGACGAAGGCGTCCACCCCGGCCTCGGCGAGGAGACGGGCCCTGTCGGGAAGGTCGGGACCCGGCCCAACGGCCGCAGCCACCCGGAGCCGTCCCTTCGCGTCCAGAACGGCGCTCTCGTTTATGGAGGTGTTGAAGATGTCCTTCGCCGTTATAAGCCCTATTAACCTGCCCTCATCGTCCACGACGGGGAGCTTCTCCACCTTCCGCTCTTTGAGGACCCTGCGGGCCTCTTCGGGCCCCACACCCACCCCGACCTTTACCAGACTTTCGTACGGCGTCATGTAATCCGAGACCTTTCCGGAGTCGGCGAATCGGATGTCCCTCCGCGTTATGAGGCCCAGAAGTTCCCCGCCCTCTCCCACGACGGGGATGCCCGATATACCCTTCTCCTCCATCATCCGACGGGCCTCGGAGACCGGAGCGTCCGGTGGTATGGTGTAGGGGTCGCTTATCATCCACGCCCGGAAACGCTTTACCCTCCTGACCTGTTCCGCCTGTTCCTCCGGAGTCAGGTTGCGGTGTATTACGCCTATGCCACCGGCCTGGGCGAGGGCGACGGCCATCCGGTACTCCGTCACCGTATCCATAGCGGCGGAGACTATGGGAACGTTCAGGCGAACGCCCCTGCTAAAGAGCGTCCTAACGCTCACGTCCGAAGGTAAAACCTCGCTGTACCGTGGCACCAGGAGGACGTCATCAAACGTCAGCGCCTCCGGAATATCGGGTAGGTCCGCTCCCATCTCACTCCCTGAAGCGCACCTCTATTCTCTCGTACTTGGCCCCCTGACCGAAGTACCCGCGTTTGATATGGAGCTTCTCCGGATCTATAGGGGCGTTCTTCAGGATGATCTCCTTAAGCACCTTGGATCTGTCCTCCCACAGGAAGGTCCCTTTGGAATAGACGTATACCTCTACGGGGCCCTTACCCTTGTAGTAGTCCTTTACGTAGTTGAGCATCTCCACGATGCGCTCCTCTCCGTCGGGTTGGAGTACCGCCCTTCCCGGCTGGAAGACGTACTCAAGGTTCAGGAAGACCATGTGGTCCCCCTTGTTAGTCTGGGTGAAGAAGCCCACGATCTCCGGTAGCTCCTTGACCTCGCGGCGGCGGGCACCGTTCTTCCTCATGAGGATGACACGGTAGGTGAACTTCTCACCGGGCTTTATTACGGGCTTGCCCTTATCGGAGAAGCCGTCCCACTCTATTCTCTTGGGAAGTCCCCCTCTACCCTCAAACGTCTTAACGGGGAGACCCGCCGAGTTGTGGATCACTATCTTCCACTTATCGGGCTTGGGGAACTTGCCCAGCTCTATGACTATCTTGTCGTGTATCATCACGGGGTAGACGGGCCTCTTCAGGAAGTTGTTGTAGAGCTTAATTACCTCCGCGAGCTCCTTCTCAACACCGGGAGGCAGCCTCTTCTCTAAGCCTCTCTCCCTCCTGACGATGAAGCTGTCCAGAGGCTCAAAGGGACGGAGCTGAACGTCCACGATGGGCTTAACCGCGTCGTCTATCTTGTACTCCGCCTGGGCTACGATCTCCTCCTCCTCTGCTATCTCGCCTCCTCCTCCTTCCTGTGCAGGAGCCTCACCCCCCTCCGCCGGGGCCGCCTGCTGCTGCCCGCCGCCCGTTTGATCCTGGGCGTAGAGGAGGGCGGGCCCTCCGATCAGAAGGACTATAAGTAAGTTTCTCATCCTCCTTACCTCCTTTACTGAAGGATGAACCTGAAGGTTATCCTACCGCTGCACCCGTCCGGCACGTTAGAGGAGAACACCCAACCGCGCACGGCGTTCAGGGCAGCGTTGTCAAGTACGGGATAACCGCTGGACTTTATTAGGTTCAGGGTCTTTATCGTTCCGTTGGAGTTCAGGACGATCTGTACGACGACCGCGCCCTGCCAACCCTCACGGCGGGCACGCCTCGGATACTTGGGCCTGACCTTGCGTACGACCTTCCCACGGATACATCCCTCTATCTGTATGGCGCCCCCACCTTTCACCTGTACGGGCTGGGTGGGTCCGGCTATCTGCTCTGCGGATACGGCGGCCTTTGGAACGGCCACGTCCACGTTGGATACGGCTTCGGCGAGGCCTCCGCCTCCACCTCCACCCAGGGATATACCTCCTCCGCCACCTTCACCGCCCAGACCGAGGCCACCTCCAAGGGAGCCCTCAAACCCTGCACCGCCGAGGGATACGGCGGGGACGGCCTCCTGTGAAAGTATGTCCGCCGTACTAACGCCCTTCGTGGGAACGGCAACCACCACGTCGGCCGCCTCGGCCGTGAGGGACTGATCCATGTCGGCTATGTCTATCTTGGCCGCCGTCTCAAGGTTGGCGTTTAGGTCCACCTTCTGAACCTGAACCTGTTCCGGGAGCATCTGGGTGTTGGCTATCTGGACCTTAACGTTCTGGGGTACGTCCACCTTGAGCTTCGGTCCTCCGAGTTTTATGGTGGGGCTTATGGATTTGCTCAGCTTGGCCTTCAGGCTTATCTTACTCTGCTTGCCGGGGGCCTTCTTGTCTCCGGGCTTTTTCTCGTCTTTCTTGGCCAGCTCCTGTTTCTTCTTTTGCAACATCCTTTTCAGCTTAGGGGGTAGGTGCTTCTTCTTCCTCATCTTCTCCTCAAGGAGCTGGATCTCACGGAGACGGGCCTCCTCAAGGGCCGCAGCGATTTGCTCTCTCATCGTGTAAGCCAAAACGGCGAGGACAGCCACACCGAACCAGAAGAACACCGCCAGCCTCTTCGCCGGCTTATCCTCTTTATCCTCCGGCAGTTTAACCGTTATCTTTGCCATATCTACCTCCTATTATAAGGCCGATTACGGCCACTATCCACCGCCCTTGCGTTTTACCACAGCTAAGGCGACGCGCTTGGCACCACCCTTCTTGACGGCGTCCAAGACGTCAAGGACCTGTCCCCACTGTATGGACTTATCCCCACGGATCACCGTCAGCTGCTGGCCCTTGAGCTCGGGGTCGTTGTTCTCTATGGCGTACTTCTCCTGAAGTTCCTTTACCCGTTGGGTTATGCTCTGGAGGTCGGGCATCTCGTCGTCCTGTACGTACATCTTGCCCTCTTTGGTGACGCTTACGGGTATGCTCTGCTCCAGCTCTACCTCTATCACGTTAGCCTTGGGTATATCCACCTTTATGGAGGTGTTGGAGAAGAGGGACTGGGCGTTCATTATGAGGGTAGCCAGGGTGAGGATCATCACCCCGGCCATGGGGAACAGGTACTGCCCTACGTCCGGTGGCTCCTTGGGTTTAGGTTTCTCCCTTGCCATACCTTACCTCCTACTTGCACTTACTCTTCCTGCGTTTCATGATAAGGACGTCCGAGGCTCCCTTCTCCTTCAGGAGGTCTATCATCTGAACGACGTACTCGTAGACGACGTCCCTATCGGCAGAGAGGAGGGCCTGCTTCTTAACGCTGCGGGCTAAGAGTTTGGGGATTATGTCCGGGAGACGGTTGGGGTCAAAGGGCTCTTCGTTCAGGAAGACCGTACCGTCGGCGCAGAGGTGGATATTTACCTTGATGTCGCTCTTCTTCTTCTTAGGTATAACTACGTTGCGGCGCTTCGCCACCAGGGAGCGGGAGACGAAGATACCGGACTCCACGATGAAGGGGATGGTGAGCATGAACATTATCAGCAGGGACGTGGTCATGTCGGAGAAGGGCCCCAAGTTGGGACTTGGGGCCGACTTCCTTTCAAACTCTTTCTTTCTCTTTGCCATCACTCAGCGTGCTGTAGCTGGTTTATCATTATAAGCAGACGGCGGGCGGCGACGTCTACGGTGGCGATGATCCTCTCGGCGGTGTTGGTGACGTAGTTATAGACAACGATGGTAATCATGGCTATGATCAGTCCCCACCAGGTCGTAACCAGAGCCGTGGAGATACCTTTACCCACGACCTCCGCACCGCCCGTACCGCTGACGGCTATCTGGTGGAAGGCGTCTATCAGTCCATCTACGGTTCCGAAGAGACCCAGAAGCGGTGCCACGGCGATTATGGAGGCGAGGGCAGTGGTGAAGCGCAGTAGCTTGAACCGCTCAAAAGTCATAACGGAGTCCATCATATCGTATATCTGATCCAGCGGGAGGTGGATGTTCTCAAGGCCCGCCTTGAGGGTGTTGTGCAGGGGGTGGTCCACACGGCTCAGGTAGGATATGGCGCCGTCTATATCCCCGTTCTCAAGGTAGGCCTGTATGTCGGCGAGGACCTTGTTGTGGTTGAAGGAGGCCTTGCGGTAGATGTACCAGATCCTCTCGGCGGACAGGACGATAGCGAGGAAGAAGGTGATCAGCAGGAAGACCATCGTGAGGTTGTCAAAGAACCCCATGAAGGTGACTACGCCGTCCACCACGGCGTAGAGCCTGAATATGTTGAGGATGTTAAAACCCTCCTGGACAGCCGGTAGCGCCATCAGTATTCCCATAGTTCTTTCCCTCCTTTTGTTGCATTACTGCGGCAAAGTCTTCAGCAGGTCCTTCATCTGCTGGGCCTCCGTGGCCCTACCCTGCTGCTCGTAGAGGTCGGCCGCCTGCCTCAGGGCACTGGCGGCGTTCCTCACGTCCCCCAGCTCTATGTACGCGGCACCCATTATACGGTAGGCGTCGGGAGCCTTCTGACTGTTGGGGAAGCGTTTGACGAACTCCTTGGCAGCCTCTATAGCCTGCGGGTACTCCTTCACCATCAGGTAGGCGGAAGCCAGATAGTACATGACGTCCTCTATGTGCTGTCCCTCGGGGAAGAAGTCCTTGTACTTCTTGAAGGCGTCTATGGCCTCGCGGGCTTTCTTGTTCTTGAGATAGAGAGAGCCGGCGTAGAAGAGGGCCTCTTCCGCCTTACTGCTCTTGGGATAGGTGTTACCCATCTGGAAGAAGATGTCCGCCGCCTTCAGCTCGTCTCCAGCCTGCATGGCGTCCGCGGCCATCTTGTAAAGGGCGAGGGCCGCCACCTCGCTGTTGGGGAGCTTCTCCGTCATCTCCCCGATGCGTTCGGGGTTCTCTTCAACTATCTTGAAGTACACGCGCTCTAACCCCTTCTTGGCCGAGGAGGCGACGTCGCTGTCGGGGAACTGGGAGAGTATGGTCTCGTACTCCTGACGGGCCTCGTCCCACGCTTGCTTACCCTCGTAGCTCTCGGCTATCCACAGGTGAGCCTGAGGTACGCCTTCGTGGTCCGGGCAGTGCTCAAGGAACCACCTCAGGCGGGATATGGCGTTGTCCCACTCTCCGGCCATACGGTATATCTGGCCAGCCTGGTAGGCGGCGTCGCAGGCCTTGGGCTGGTCCGGATACTTCTGCATGGTAAGGTCCCAGTTCCTCACGGCGTCTCCGTAGGACTGCAGGGCCTTAGCAGCGTAACCGGAGTAGTACAGAGCCTCGGAGGCCACCTCGCTCCTCTCGGGGGCGAAGATGTATATACCGTAGAACTTCGCGAAGGCGTCCTGATACTGTCCAAGGTTGAAGAGTACCACACCCAGACCCAGGTGGGTGGCTATTACGACGGACGTGTCGCTGGACTGACCCTGTATGGACTCAAGGTAGGCCTTAGCGTCCTGCAGCCTATCCTGATGGATATACACCCAACCCAGCCCCAAACGGGAGAGAACGATGATGTCCCTGTGGAGTCCGGCACGGAGGTTCATGTTGTACAACTTCTCGGCGTTGGCGTAGTCTCCCTTGTAGTAGTGCGCCTCGGCCAGGGCATGGACGAACCACGAGTTCCACAGCGTGAAGGCCGTATCCTTGGAGACCTCCTGGTTGTACAGGTTACCGCGGGCCATGGCGGCGTCAAAGTTCCTCTGGTTTATGAGGGCGAACACCATGAGGGCCATAGCCGGCCTGCGGAAGAAGGACTTCTCGTAGTTCTCTATCAGGAACTGGTACTGCTCCATGGCGTCGGGATACTTCTTGAGGAGGTAGTGTATGGATCCGGTCAGGTACTCGCTTATGCCCTGCTCCTCCTGTCCGAGGGGGAAGGAGGAGAGCTGGTTGGCCAGAAGGTACGCGTTGGAGGTGTCCCCTTTGTAGTAGTAGGCCTCGGCCATACGGAGGAAGGATATGAAGGAGACGACGTTATCGTTGGCGCGGGCACGGGCTATCTGGTAGTACTTGAGGGCCTCGTCGTAGTTCTTCAGGGCCATCTGTATGTTCCCAACGAAGTAGGCGGCCAGACCTGCCAGCTCAAAGTTCCTCTTCTTCGTAAGGAGGGTGAGCTTCTCAAGGGCCTTGGGCAGCAGGCTCGTGTCCTCCTTACCGCCCTCCCCTAAGGCCATACGGTAAAGGGCTATGCCCCAGTAGTACTGGACGTAGTCGGACAGCTTGTGCCCGTGGAAGCGCTCGGTGAAGACCTTGGCCAGCTCCGACGTGGCCTTGTAGTCGCCGTACATGAAGTTAGCCTCAACCATCCCGTAGTATATCAGGGCCTCCTGCGGTGTGCCGCTGTAGTCCTCCAGCAGCTCCTTGTATATGGCCACGGCGTCCAGGGGCCTCTTCAGGATGGAGAGGGATCTGGCGTAGTAGAACTTAGCCTCCTTGACGAAGTCCTTGGCCTGGGCTAACTTCTCCGAAGCCTCAAGGAACTTACCCTCACGGTAAGCTATTACACCGTCAAGGAACTTCGTCCTTGGAGAGTTCTTGTAGTAGGGGTACTTCTGTAGCGCCAAGAGCTTCTGTTTGGCTAAGCCTATGTCTCCCTTTATGGCGTAGGCCAGGGCTACCTCGTAGGCTATCTCCTGCTCAAGGTAGGTTCCCCTGACATCCTTCTCCTTCGCCAGCTTCTCCCACTCCCGGATGGCCTTGTCAAACTTACCCTGGTTGTACAGGGCCTCGGCTATGCGATACCTCACCTCCTTGCCGAAGCCGTACTTGTACGCTGGACGCAGGATCTTACGGTATATCCTCTCGGCCTTCCGGTAATCTCCCTTCCGGAAGAGCTCCTCCGCGTCCTTATGCGCCCTGTAAAAGTCCTTGTAGGTGAAACCACCTCCGAAAAGACCCGATACTAAGAGCGTTATCATCTTACCATACCTCCCTTCTCTTAACCGTTACCAGATAACCTCCCCTCTCGTACTCCTCACCGCTTATATCCACGACCTTGTAGTAGTAGTAGTAGTTTCCGGGGGGAACTATGCGTCCGGCGTCGTCCCTTCCGTCCCACTCTATACGAATGGGAGGCTCACCCTCACCGTAGAAGGTGCGCACCACCTCTCCACTCTGCTTCTTGATGACGAGCTCCCACTCCTCAACCTCCTGACGGGGGAAGGTGTGCAGGTACAGGAAGGTTATGTTGCTCTCCCCTTCGGCCGGGGATATGAGCTTGGGGTCGGAGGAGACCCAAACGCGGTAACCTCCGAACTTGATGGACGTAGAGAACTGCATGTAATCGTCAAAGGCCCCGTTGGAGGCGTAGTTGAAGGTGTAGTTTCCATCTATACGGAATATTATGTCCCTTATTGTGAATTCAAAGCTACCTCCACCCGTTACCTCCTCGTTGTTTATGCCTCCCCTCACGTACAGGAAGGAGAGGAGCCTCGCCTCACCCCCTCCGTAGAACTTGAACCCGTTGTAGTACGTGGAGTACGCGGCGTCCACCACCACCTTCACCCAGTTGAAGGGACGGAGACCGATACCGAACCTCCAGACCTGCGGGTAGGAGACGTCGCTGTCGTAGAAGCTGTACTTGGGCGGTATAAAGTGCTGACCGACCAGACCGAAGGAGAAGTAGCGGTTGGGCTTGAACATCATACCGATGTTCAGACCGGCGCTGGCGGGTGAGGACTGGTATATGCGGTGATAGACGAACTCCAGTGAGGCCCCTATGGATATGGCGCTGGAGAAGGACTTGGAGTAGGCCAGAAGGCCAGCGTTGTAGGGAGGGGAGTCGTCATCACCCGGGAAGATGGCGTAAGCCTGAACGGAGTCCAGACACACGGGTCCGTCCCAGTTGGCGCAGACGAGGGAATCCACGAATCGGGCGGAGGCGGGGGAGGAGAGCTGCATCACGGCGGCACCGAAGCTGCCGAAGGTGGCCGTGGGAAAGGTGACGGCGGCGTAGTAGTACTGGAAGCCCGTTACGGGGAGCTGGAAGTATCCTCCGGAGAAATTCACCCTCTGGAGGAAGGCTAAGGCCCCGGGGTTGAAGTAGACGGCCTCCACGTCGTCGGACAGGCCGGTGAAGGCCCTACCTAACCCGTAGGGTCGGGCACCTATGGCGTAGGAGTAAATGTACCCCGGTATTCCGCCGGTGCCCATCTGAGCAAAGAGCATCAGAGTCATTTTCCCTTACCTCGCTTTTGGTGGTACCTTAACCAGTATGTACTGCTGGCGGGCGACCCCTCCTAACGTACCTCCGGCCACGCGTCTAAGGATGGCCAGATAGACGCCGGGGCTGACGGGTTTTCCGGCGGAGTTATAACCGTACCACGTGTAGGTGCACTCCCTGACGTGGGGGTCGCTGACCTCTCTGGGCTCGTCCTTGGGGTACTCTAAGCGTCTCACCAGAACGCCGAAGGGGTCGTATATCTCAATTACGTCGGAGGGCTGGGTCTTGTAGAAAACGGCTGGTCTCGTCGTACCGTCGGGTCTAAGTGCAACGACGCTCGGAAAGGCGAAGGCGTAGTAAGTGTTCCCCAGATCCCCTAAGTTCAAGGAATCCTTTGAGGGTATCGTCTTGGGCCAGATGTCGGAACAGGGCCCCGTTTCAGGGCCGCTGTCCTGAGCGTACAGACCTCCTCCCACCACCATCAACGCTATCCAAACGAAGATCTTCATTAAACCTTTCATTTTCAACGGGTATTTTAAGGCTTGAACGCACACGGTGTTCCCCCTCATTTGAGCAGGACGTTTCTCTTAAAACTCTCGTACTTACCCTTTTCCCCGAGCCTACTCTCCAGCTGGAGGACGAGCTTCTCCAGTTCCTTGTAGTACGGAGTGCCTTTCTTCACGGGACGGGTCTGGTACTCGTTGTCCCACGGGCGAGGCCCTAAGACCCTCAGGACACCCTGTACCTTTATGTAGTTAAGGGTATCCCCTTCCATCTTCCCAACGTACGCCGTAACTTTCATCTTCGCGTCCTTAACCCCTTCAAAGACGTATACGCAACAGGATACCCCCTTCTTCACGTGTTTCCAATCCGTCTCTATTATCCCCTCGTCCGGCGAGAAGGTGGCGACCGCGTAGCCGTTCTCGTAGAGTACGTTCTTAAAGGTCTCAATTATGGAATCCCGGCTCGCCTTGAAGCGCACCTCTATGATGTCCGGGTATCCCGCCTTTGGGGGAAGCGTGGAGCAGGCTCCAAGAAGGAGCACTACACCCACCCCTATGGCCAGTATCCTTTGCATAGTTTGGTATTATATGGGGAGAACGTCCCCGTGATGGAAACCGTTGGGATACGTTGTAGATAGGATGGGAAAGGCCCATATACGGGAAGGTTAAGACGGACGGGTCTCTACACGGGCTTTTAAGGTAAAGGACATTTAGCGTTCGTGCATTTTTGCAAAAATTCTGGTACTGTCGTACCGGAATAGGCTCACGATTTCGCCAGCGTACTTAGGGCGTCTAAAACGAAGCAGAAGGGAGGAGCGCTTTATAGCCCTCGTACGTTTAACGTGTTGCCGCTTGTATTTAGACGTGGAGATTAAAACCGTTAGTCACGGGTGTATCGGAGCGGTACCGTTTAGGTGGGTTTTATACCCAGAGTGGTACCTCCACCGTAAAAAGGGAAATATTCCATCGGCAAATATGAAGTTCAGGACGACCTTCACCTTCAAACGGTTTGGAGTGTCTTAACGGTAGCAGTTTTTAAATGAGATACCCACTCTCCACACTACCTGTACGGTGTGGATTCGGCTACCTTTGCGCATGAGAGACCGACATACCTTCCTAAGATTAAAGTATAAACTTTAGAGCAAGTCATATCGTACGGGATTTACAGTCTTAGGCGAAAGTATGGAATCAGGCAATCCCGTAGAGTACAGCGCACAGTTCAACACCCAGATAGTATACGGAGAGGGTCTAACCTTCACCTCTTAACCTACCCCACCACAAAAATCGGAGTATTTGGCACTAAGGACACTGTTTCAACGGAAACAGTTGTAAAAGGGAAGCATCTTCACCGCTTCAACCTACGCCCGTACAGCGCTCTCAATAACGGAATAATAAACGCCGAAATCCCCACCCCCTTACTGCGAAGAGGGCCCTTCGGGGAATGATGAATCGGTGTAAGTGGTGCCTCTTAGAGGCAGTGTGCTAAGTTGCCCACCGGTGAGGGGGATACCTGACTCCTCCCCCTTAAACTACTCTCCTATGGGAAAGCCCGTAATTCTTTCAGGTGTAAGAACGCCCATCGGTAAGATATTAGGCAACCTATCCGGCTTCAAGGCCACGGACTTAGGTGCCATAGTGATAAGGGAGGCCGTAAGAAGGTCCGGGGTGAAGCCGGAGGACATAGACGAGGTTATGATGGGTCAGGTGATACAGGGGGGGAGCGGTCAAAACCCCGCCCGTCAATCGGCTATAAAGGCCGGCCTACCCACCTCCATCCCCGCCGAGACCATAAACAAGGTGTGCGGGTCCGGGCTGGAGGCAGTTATGCAGATGGCCAGAGCCATAAAGGCCGGGGATATAAAGCTGGCCGTGGCCGGAGGACAGGAGTCCATGACCAACGCGCCCCACGCCGCCCTCGTCCGCAAGGGGGTGAAGTACGGCACCTTACCCTTAGAGGACCTCATGATAAAGGACGGTCTGTGGGACGCCTTCAACGACGTCCACATGGGTAATCTGGCCGAATACACCGCCGAGAAGGCCGGGGTTACGAGGGAGGAGATGGACAAGCTGGCCTACGAGAGCCACATGAAGGCCATAAAGGCCATAGACAACGGGTGGTTCAAGGAGGAGATAGTTCCGATTGAAGTCAAGACCCGTAAAGGCTCCTTCGTCGTGGATACGGACGAGACCCCCCGTAGGGACACCTCCCTTGAAAAGCTCGCCAAACTCCCCCCAGCCTTCCAGAAGGACGGTAAGGTGACGGCCGGCAACGCCCCTCCCCTATCCGACGGCGCCGCAGCGCTGGTAGTCGCGGACGAGGATTGGGCGAAGGCCAACGGGTTTAAGCCCGTGGCCCGGATACTCGCCTACGCCAGCGGTTTTACGGATCCCAAGGACCTCTTCTTCGCCCCCCCCATAGCCATAAAGAAGGTGATGGACAAACTCGGTCTTAAGGATATAAACGAGTTTGACCTGATAGAGATAAACGAGGCCTTCGCCGCGCAGGTTCTGGCAGACTACAAGAAGATGCCCTGGGACTGGAGCAAGTTCAACATACACGGCGGGGCCATAGCCTTAGGCCATCCCATCGGGGCGTCGGGGGCGAGGATATTAGTCACCCTGATACACGCCCTGAAACGTACCGGCGGTAAGCTGGGACTGGCAGCCCTGTGCCTCGGTGGTGGGGGCTCCGTAGCCATGGCCATAGAGATGTTAGACTGAATTCGGGCGGGGGTTATCCCCGCCCCCTCCTCAGGAAGGTCAGGAGTCTGCTCATATCTTCGGGTAATGGAGCTTCAAACTCCATAATTCTACCCGTTTTTGGATGCCTAACGGTCAGCCTGTAGGCGTGGAGTGCCTGACGGTCTATCCTGGATAGTACCTCCTCCACCGGAGCCTCCACACCCTGAAGTACCCGGGTTATCTTGCCTATGTCCCTTCCGGAATACACCGGATCCCCCACAACGGGGTGGCCGATGTACTCCATATGGACCCTTATCTGGTGAGTTCGTCCCGTCCGCAGGGAGACCTCAAGGAGGGTAGCGTAGGGAAAGGTCTCTAAAGGCCTGTAATCCGTCAGGGCCGACTTGGCGTTTATCACGGTTATGGCCATCCTCTCCCTGTATATCGGATGGCGCCCTATGGGGGCCTCCACCGTTCCGGGACGCTCAACCCTACCCCACACCACCGTAAGGTACCTCCTCTTAGCCTCCTTCGTGGCCATCTGGCGGGCCAGATCCCTTACGGCCACCTCCGACTTCCCTATGATCATAACCCCCGAGGTGTCCTTATCAAGGCGATGCACTATCCCGGGCCTCTTCCTCTCCGAGCCGGGGGCGTTCATGAGGCGGTGGTACAGGAGATTAACGACCGTACCCGTGAAGTGGCCCTTCGCCGGATGCACCACCATGCCGGGAGGTTTGTTTATTACCACTATATCCTCGTCCTCGTAGAGTATGTCTATCTCCCCCTCCTCCGGGACTATCTCCGTCGGAGGTTCGTAGTACTCCAGCTCCGCCTCCACCACGTCTCCGGCCTTAACCCTGTAGCTGGCCCGGGCTACCCTGCCGTTTACCGAAACCTTCCCCTCTTTTATGGCCCTCTGGATCTGGGTGCGGGATACCCCGGCACCGCTCACGAAAATGTAGGTATCCAACCTCAAACCGGCGCTCTTCGGGGTAACCCTCCTTCTGAAGTGTCTTACCTTCCTCTCACCCACTCCCTTCCCTTTCTCCACCTTTGAGGACGTGGTTCATCTGGGCGTCAAGGTTGTCTATGAGATGGACCAGAAGGGCCTCGGGTATCCTTGGAACCACCGGACTACCCTTGGAGTACTCACCGTGATGGGCTAAGATGATGTGCACTATGTCCAGAAGTGTATCCTCCGGCAGGCCGAACTCTCTCCCCTTCTCCCTGACGAAGGCGGCCCCCATAAAGATATGCCCCCACTTGCCGTACTCCTCGTGGTACTCAAACCTGGGGAAGATCCGTAGCTCCCATATCTTACCTATGTCGTGGAGTAGAGCTCCCACGATGGCCAGATCCACCCTGACACCGTCCTTAGCGTACATTGGGGCCACCTTCACGGCTATCTCTCCCACGTTGGCCGTATGCTCCAGCAATCCCCCTATGTACGCGTGATGGTACCTCTTCGCCGCCACACCTCTCTTGAAATCGTCCCAGATAGGGACGAATATGAAGTGGAGGAACTCCCTTAGACGGGGATCCGATACGGAGGAGACCACTTCCCAGAACCTCCTCTCGTCCTCCTCGGGATTCTGGGCAAAGGGGAGGAAGTCCGACACCTCAATCTCCACGATCTCCACAGCGCTCTCCACGACCACCACTCCACCCTTGTACTTTCCCGAAAACTCGTAGGCTTTACCCTCCCGCAATGGAAGGTCGCTGTCTATCCATATCTCGCCCGTGCGATCAAAGACGCGGTACCTGTAAGGTCCCTTCTGTTTCAACACCATACCCTTGAAGACCACATCCGCTCCCTCCTTACTCTCCTTTACCTCAGATATCCACATAGCCGGCTATTTTAGAGGTGCTAACTACACGTGGCCGTTGCCCCTGTACCTCTCTACCAGTTCCTTCAGGACCTTCAGGGCCTCCTCCCGCGTTTTTATGCTACCCTCCGCCCTTAACTCCTCAATCTCGTTGAGGATCCTCTTATACACGGGTCCGGGGGGAAGGCCAAGGGCCTTTATGTCGTGGCCGGTCACCAGTCGTGGTGGTCTGTTCGCCTCAGCCTCAAGGTCCCGTAGCAGGTTCTCCAGCTTACGTGCGAGGCGTAGCTGCCCCGCCACACCCTCCGCCCTCAAGGGAGTAGCCAGGGCGTCGGCGTAGGCCATCAGTATTATGGGGAAGGCCCATTTCCCCGTACGCCTGTAGTATCGGAAAAGGGCCCGGCGGGTTACGTCCGGTGTCGCCAACAGGTGGGGGTGCATGTGCTCTGCTACGAGCAGCGACACGGTGTCCATGAGGTCCCTACTCATCCTCAACCTCCTGCCCACCCTACGGAATATCTTAGAGCCGACGTAATCGTGCCCGTGGAAGGAGATACCTCCCTCTTCGTCCCTTCGGTAGGTGGCCGGTTTCCCAACGTCGTGGAACATAGTACCTAAAACTATGGCCAGCCTTCCCTCCCTGTCCTTTATGGCCTCCATACGGTGAAGGTAGTAGGTGAAGGGACCGTCCTCCAGCGTGTTGAGGGCCACGTTCAACCTCCTTAAGGCCAGAAGGGTGTGGGTCCATACGTCCGTTTCCAACCCCTCAAGAGGTTTGCGGAGCTCGTCCAATTCGGGGAATATGGCGAAGAGTACTCCGGTGTCGGCCATGAGGCTAACCGCTTCGTGAAATCTATCGGAGGAGAGTATGAGACTCAGCTCGTAGAGGACCCTCTCGGGGGCCACCTCCCTTATGAGGTGAGCGTTGGCGCTCACGGTAAGCAGGGTTCGGTACTCTATCTCAAAGTTCAGGGTGGAGGCGAAGCGGAAAACCCGGAGCATCCTTAGGGGATCCGCCTTCAGATTCTCCTCGGAGGTCATACGGACAACGCCGCTCCGCAGGTCCCTGGATCCCATGAAGGGGTCTATCGTCTCCCACGTGTTGAGGGAGATGGCTACGGCGTTTATAGTCAGGTCCCTCTTCAGGAGGTCGTCGTAGATGTTCCCCTGTATGCGGGTCAGGTCTATCTGCTCCCCTCCTAAGACCACCCTGTATATACCGAACTCCTCTCCAAGTGGGACGAAGGCCCCCCTTAGCTCTCTGGCTAGGAGCCTGCCCACCTTCTCCGGCTCCCACACGGCTATGTCCCAGTCCTTGGGTACCCTACCGAGGAGCAGGTCCCTCACGCTCCCCCCTACCAAAAAGGCGTCCCGCGGAATCCACTCGTACCACGGTTTGGAGGTCAGTATGGCCCTTATCACTTCAACCATACGAAGCGTTTATTGTAAGTCCTTCCGCCCACCTTGACTCTGACGAAATAGACCCCTCTACGGGCCATCCTTCCACCGTCCAATTCCCCGTCCCAAACTAATTTAAAGGCCCCCCTCCTGTACCCGGAGAACAGGTGTTTGACCACTTTACCCGTGAATCCTAAGATCACAACATCCACGAATGAGGGTTTATCAAGGGAGACGTAGATTTCAACCCCTCCCGGAACGTAGGACACGGATACGGGTGAGGCCTCGGAGAGGTGAGAGGAGAGGTCGTACCCTTCGGGGTGCAGTATCTGTAGTCGCATCTCTTTACCCTCCGCCCTCACCACGTACTCCCCCGGAGATACGGGCAGTACTCCTATGGAAGTGGAGTTCATCAGGTTGAGGTCCACGACCCTTACGGGTACCTTACCCACCTCTATCAGGAAGGGGAAGTCCGCCCAGACGAAGGGGCGGTACAGCGGGTACGCCCTTAAGGAGTACCTACCGTAGAGCAGGTAGAGGTTACCTTCGCGCGGGTAGAAGGCCGCCGCGTTGCTCTCCCCCCTTATGCTTCCGTTTATGCTCAACATCCCGTTTCGGAGTTTGAGGGTCAATCCGTCCACGGTGGTGTGAGGTTCGTAAGCGAAGTCCTTAAACTCCGGCACCGGTACTCCACCCCTGACGGTTATAGAGCCGTACTCCGTATATACGGCCGTATCGCCGCACATTACGAAAGAGGATCCCAGATTTAGGGTGTCGGTCCTCTCCGGTCCCACGATGACGGTACGGGTGTCGGACGAAGCGTATATCCTCCTCTCCCCCCCAACACCGCACACCGTCACGTCCCGGGCCCCTTCCAGGACCAGAGAGAGGGTGTCATTTTTGAGTACGAACAGCCCGCTTTCCGAGAGTAGAAAGACCGTACCGTTCAGGGCGTAGGCTTTGGAGTACCTTCCGGTCACTTTGATGGTTTTGAAATCCAGCCCGTCGTAGGATACCACGACCACAGGAGTGAAGAGGTCGTTCGTGGTTACGAGGAGGCTGCGATCGTCGTAGTAGGAGATGTGGAGGACAGAGGAGTTTATACCTTCCACCTTTTTGGGCGGAGCCTCGGGACCATCCTCGTATAGGTAGAGGCCCCTGGACGTCCCCACGAAGGCCTCGTAGTTCCCGTCCCCATCAACGTCAACGGTCGCTATGGAGTTGATCTCTCCGATGAAGGCAAAGAGCAGTACCATACTATCCGCCCAGCTGCTTTACGAACTGCTCCATCTGGCTGGCCTCTTTGCTCTTCCCGGCTGATCTGTACAGCTTCGCCGCGTTCTGGAAGGCGGAGAGGGCGTTGGCCTTGGCCGTTTCGTCCCCGGCCTCGTACTTCTTGTAGTAGGAGAAGCCAAGGAACTTGTAGGCGTCGGCCAGCTTGTCGGACCTGGAGAAGGTCTGTACGAACTGGGTTAGGTAGGTTATGGCGTTGTCGTAGTCCTTCTTCGCGAAGTATGCCAGAGCTAAGAGATAGAGGGCGTTCTCCGCGTCCTCACCGTTGGGGTACTTCTGGACGTACTCCGAGAAGTGTTGAACGGCTCTGTCGTAGTCCTTCATCTGGTACGCTATATACCCCGCGTTGAAGGTTGCCTTGGGGGTGTACTGGCTGTTGGGGAAGATCTTGATAAACTCCTCAAAGAGTTTGAGGGCCTTGGGATAGGCCCCCTGCTTGTAGGCGGCTAAGGCCTTGTTGAACACGGCCTCGGCACCCACCTCCGACTTCACGTACTGGGCCACCTCCGGTCTCTCGGATATGAGGGCCTGAAGGAGCTTCTTCACCTTCTCGGCGTCCTTGTGCCCGGGGTACTCGCGGAGGAACTGATCCCACGTCTCGGCTGCCCTTCTGTAGTCCTTCAACTTGTAATACACCCTCCCAAGGAGCTCAAGGACGGCCGGTCTATCCTCACCTTCGGGGTACTTCTGCAGGTAGTACTCCAGCTTCTCCCTGGCCTTCTCGTAGCTGCCGGCCTGGAAGAGGAGCTGGCCCAAGTAGGCCACCAGCTTGGCGGCTCTGGGGTCGTCCGGGAAGAACTGGATGAACCTCTCAAACCTCTGCTGGGCTTTGGTCATCTTGCCGCTCTTGTAGGCCTTCATACCGGGTTTGTAGAAGAGGATCTCCCCCACCAGCGGGTTGGTGACCTTTATGTTGGGTGCCAGAGCGATGTTGTCGCCGTACTTCTGCTCCACGTAGGCGAGGGATGCCAGTATGGTATCCTTCAGGAGGGGATAGGTGGATAGAGCCTTCTCGTACTGCTGTATGGCTTTGGGATAGTCCCCGTACTCCGCGTACCACTCGGCCAAAATTATCTCAAACTTGGGCTTCCGTGGATGTCCCTTCGCTATGAGCTTCTTCAGTTCCGTTATGGCCTTGAACAGCTCCCCCTTCTTCCTGTAGGCGAAGACCTTGAGGATGGCGGCATCGTTGGCCTTTTTGGTGTTTGGAAACCTCCTCTGAAGCTCGTCCACCAGAGATACCACCTTGTCGTAGGAACCGTTCATATACGCGGCAAGGGCGGCGAAGTACAGGGCGTCCCTATATACCTCCTCGTACTCCGGGTAGCGGGTTAGAGCCTTAAAGTAGTGGTAGGCGTCAAGGTAGCGGCCTTTGTTGTAGTAAGCTATCCCCAGACCCATGTACAGGGGTATTACGGCGGGCTTTCGGCCACCACTTAGGACCTCGGCCTTCCTGAAGGTGTCTATGGCCTCCGTGTACCTACCCAGATGGATCAGGCACCATCCGTTCCCGATGTACCCGACCAGCCTTCTACCGGGGGCATCGCTGTTATTTACCAGATCCTCGTACAGCCCCTTGGCCCTCTGTATCTGACCGGAGTAGTACAGCCTTTCGGCTTTTGCCACTATGGGCCCGTACTTTGAGGCGAAGAGGTCGGGCAGGGGTTTCTTGTAGTCCGTTATCTTGGTAGGTATAAGCGCTCCAGACAGAAGGGTCAGCAGCATACCGCTTTTAATTCTAAGGGTGGAAACCGACACCACGACGGAAAGGGCGGGCTTAAAATCCTCCGTGATGGTACTGGCGTTTTACTACGTGTGGTTTGATCCCTATTCGGGAAGGTGGGACGTGGCTCTGGATACGCCCCTCATCGGCAGGTACTCCTCCACGGACAGGAAGGTCATCCTAAAACACTGCGAGTGGGCCAAGGAGGGGGGGATAGACGGTTTCGTAATATCCCTATGGAAGGAGGAGCGTTTCGGTGGGATAGAGAAGGTAAAGCGCGTGACGGAGGTCTTGGAGGAGTGCGGGTTGAAATACACCTTCTACCTGGAGAACGGGGATCCGGTCAAGAGGGTCCGGGAGGTCCTCAGGGAGTTCGGAGGCAGGCGGAACCTCATTCGTATAAACGGAAAGCCTCTCATCTTCGTGTATAGCAGGATAACCGGGATAATGGACATGAGCCAGAGGTGGGCGTTGATGGATCTGTCGGACAGCGTTCTCTTATCCCTCCACGGTTTCTACGGTTTAAACGGTTTTACATCGGGAAACATGCACGTTTATATTGACTTTAAGATGGGATGGGAGGAGGCCCGTGAGGTGTGTGACTACACCCACGCCTTTGGAGGTCTGTGTGCCCTTCCCGTATCTCCGGGGTTTGACCTGCGCACCAAACCCCACCAGAAGGTTCCCCGTAAGGACGGCTTTACCTACATACAACAATGGAGGAGGGCCATAGAGTCTGGAGCTGACATAGTCCTCATAACCTCCTTCAACGAGTGGGAGGAGGGGACCCACGTAGAGCCTTCAAAGAGGTACGGCTACGAGTACCTTAAACTCACGCGCAGGATGGCGAATCTATTTAAGCGGAAGGTGAAACCCCGCGTTCCCACGTACGCACCTCCGGGGTTGAAGACGCACCTTAAGCTCTGTATGATGATGATGCACCGCGGTATTATACCTGCATACATGATTACACCGGTATCCCTGCTCCTGCTTCCCGTCTCCGAGGTAAGGAGGGGGAGGTACGATGGGTGCGACGCCGTGATATACGACCACTGGGAGTTCTACGACCCCTCCAGCGTTCCGGCTCTCTTAGAGTACGTACAAAAAGGTGGCACGCTGATTCTGGCCGGCGGCCCCTACCCGATGTACCGCAACCTGTGGGGCGAGGAGAAGCCGGCGGTTAGGAAGTTCGGCCTGCGGATAGGCTTCGGCCCCAACCTCAAAGGGGAGTGGGGAGGTGAGGTCACGGTAGAGGGGAAGAGGAGAAGCTACAGGTACTACCCCATGGGGGATACCCGCCTCCGGACCTTAGAGAACCCCGACCGGCGCAGGTTTATCCTTCGGAGGGGAGCGGAGAACTTAGGCACCGTCGTGGGTGAGAAGCGCTTCGGTAGGGGCAGGGTTATCTTCCTGTGGAAGGGTATATCGGAACAGCCCTACCTCCCTACCGTTCTACGGGATATTCTATCCCGATAACTTACCCTACCTTAACACAACGCGCTTCACCCTACCCCTGTACGTGACGTAGTATATCCCGGCCGGGAGGTCAAGCACCGTCCCCCTCCTGAAGGACCCTATCAGGCGTCCGTCCCTCCCGAACACCTTGGCATCCACGTTGAGGACGGGCCTGTTCCCCCTCCAAGAAAGTATGCCCTTCGTGGCTACTGCACGCTCGTCCGTGGAGAGGTCGTCGTCGTATCCTAAGGGGGTACAACCGCTACCGCCTCCACCGGACTGATCTATGGCCCGGGCCAAGAAGTTTCCACCTAAGAAGCCGCTCGCGTACCCTAAGACCACTATCTCTGAGCAGTTGTCTCCGTCTATATCTCCTATGGCGATGGCAGGGTCCAGCGTGGCGCTGAGGTCGTCTATGGTGAGGCGCCAGAGGAGGCTACCCGAGTTGGCGTCTATGGCGTACAGGTAGCCGGCGTCGTCCGTCTTTACGAAGTCCCAGTCCCCGTCGTTATCCACATCCACGAGGCCACCCCCACCGTCGTATGCCCACTGGGGTATGCTGTAGAGCCAGCCGGCACTCGGGGCGGAACCGCCGGTTATACGGATGAGATGGCTGTTCACGTTGGAGGAGTCTCCCCCATCGCCTAAGAAGATGTCGGCGTACCCGTCCCCGTCGGTATCCCACACGGCGTAATGCTCCATGAGGACGACGTGGGTATCTGCGGCCGTGGTGTGGGCCTCAACGTCAAAGGGGGAGGACCACAGAGGGGTGCCGTCCGTACCCCGTGCGACCTGTATGTACCTGCCGTCGTAGGTATAGACCACGTCGGGGACACCGTCCGAGTTGGCGTCAATTATGGCGGGCGTCTGGTTCATGGCCATACCCGTAGCCGTCCACTCAACGCTCCCCGCCACCGGGTCCACGCTAAGTAGGCCGCTCCACAGGGTGGGGACTACGACCTCCATCTGACCGTCAAGGTCCACGTCTCCGACGGCCGGCGTACCGGCGGGCTGCTCGGTTATGGAAACGGTTATGGTGCGCAGCGTCACTCCGGAGGAGGATATGACCCACAGGCTCGCAGAGGAGCCGTTAGGCCCGGTCACCAGTATCTCCGGACCCGGGCTGGAGGGGTCCACGTCGGCCACCACCGGACTGGAGAAGGAGTACCCCGGATCGGTGTTGGTCCACAGGACGGTGCCGTCCCCGTCTATGGCCTTTATGCCGTCCGAGAAGGTGCGGGTTATGACCTCGTCAAGTCCATCGCCGTCTATGTCGGCGCAGGCGGGACTGGTGGGATCCATACCGAAGGACGAGAAGGTCCACAGCGAGGCGCCGTCCGTACCCCTAAGGGCGTGCACGTCCGTGTTCCCGGAGAGGGGTGGGTTGGCCTTTATGATGACCTCGTTCCCGGGCTCCGTGGAGCTCAGGTTGCATATGGCGGGAGATCCCCACAGGGTGTTGGGGGTACCCACGGAGGTCCCCAGATCCGTCTCCCAGAGGAAGTCGGGCGTGGTTATCGTCGCCGGGAGTCCCTGAACCCCCTGCTGGGTCACGTCACCGCCGTACGTCTTCCAGTAAAAGTTTATCGCCGCCAATACGAACCACATAGTTTGGGGTATTTTAAGGTCGTTGCCCTGCGATGTGGGACGTAGGACCTAAAGTCTTTCTCTTAAAACGTTCATCAGCTCCTCCTCTCCTACCCCTGTGTAATTCAACGCATCCTTTCCCAACACGGCGAAGGTCAGGAGGTTGAGGAGGGAGCGATCGCACAGGTAGGAGGCCCTACTGATGAGATCGTAGGTTATATCCGCCTCCTTCTGTGCCCTCTCGCGGCTCTGGTACCTCTCCGAGAAGACCTCGTTCAGTATAGCCCTGACCTCCGGAGGGAACTCGTACGGTCCGAAATCCACGTGGCGTACGTTGAGCATCTCAAGGGCCCTGTAAAGGGCGTTCGCCCTGACGAACCCCACCCCCTCTATCCCCCCTACGGGAGCGAACTCGTAAGGCAACCCGTACTTATAGGAGTGCAGTACCCGGAGTATGTCCTCCGGTGTGGCGAAGATATAACCCTCCCTGTGCAGGGCCACCAGCACCCTCGCGAGGTGGAAGAGGTCGCTCCGGGTGAAGGCGAGGTCCCCCGGTGGGTTGGAGATGTTGGGGTAGTCAAATAGCCTTCCGGACGTGAATATCCATAGCTCTTCGGAGCCGTCGTTCAGGGTTATCGTACCGTAGTAGAGGCTCTTGAACGCCGAGAGCTCGGCGTAGTAGTCTTCCGGGGGGAGAAAACTCCGAAGGCTACCCTTTATCCTCTTCATGTACATTAGAGGACGTACAGCGAGGAGGACATCCACACCCTCCCGGGCCCTCCTCCTGAACTCGTCGTACGCTATGGGAGATACAGAGCTCCTTAGCATCACCTCCCCTATGCGCGTCAGCTCTCCTTCCTCCGTTATAAAGCCCCCTCCCACGAGGTAGGAAAATACCTCCTCAAGGGCGGAGAGATCCGCATCCCTGAGGGAGGGCACGGCCTTTAAAAACTCCCTCCAGTCTTTACCCGAGGATAGGGCCCCCAGTATCATAAGTGCCACCTGTGAGGATATTCCCCAGTACTCCTCAACGGACAGACCCACCTCCTCCAGCTCCTCAACGAACGGCCGCCTCTCCATGAGGTCCGCCATTATCTCTTCCATGGGGTTTTTGGACCTGGTTATGACGAGGATGTTGACGTGTCCGCTGTCCTTTATCCCGTACCGCCCCGCTCTACCTTTCATCTGGAGGATGTCCAGAGAGTCCGGAAGGAACCTCGTCTTTCCCGTTTTCCTGTCCTTTATCTTCCTGACCAGCACTACGACCCTGTCGGCGGGCAGGTTGACCCCGTAGGCCAGAGTCTGGGTAGCGATGAGCCACCTCAACCTCCCCGCCCTGAAGGCCCTCTCTATCTCCTCCCGCTCCACAGCCGGAACGTCGGCGTTGTGAAAGGCCACGTCCTCCCCGCGGCTCTGGGGTACGAAAGGTAGGGTCTCGTTAAGTACGCCGAACCCCTGCCTGGAGAGCTTCTCCAGAAGGCGATAACCTATATCCTTCTTATACACGAAGACAATCGTCTGCTCGTCCTCCGGCAGGGATAAGATCTTCCTGTACAGCACCTCGGCGAGGCCGTCTGCTCCGCGGCCCGACACCCTCTCGTACCTCTCGTATATCGGTACTGGTCTGTAGTTGGAGACTAAGAGGTAATCCACCCCTATCGTTCTGGCTAAGTCCTCGGGGTCCGGTACGGTTGCCGAAAGGGATAGGAACACCCTTCCGGACAGATGCAGGTAGGCTAAGATCTCCTCAATCACTATCCCCCTGTCCTTGTATATGTGGTGGATCTCGTCCAGAACCACCGGTCCGGACGCCCAGCTCCTCCCGGTGCGCAGGGCGTTGGCCAGACTCTCGTAGGTACATACGTAAAGGTCCCTGTCCCCCTCATCGTACTCGTCAAACACGTCCCCGGTCTTCAGGCCCACCCTATCCTCTCCGTAGATGGATACGAACTTCCTGTAGAGCTCCGTAGCCAGCGCCTTCGTGGGCGTAGCGTATATCCCCTTTCCCTTTAAAAAGAGGATGCCCACACCCGTCTTACCCGAAGACGTGGGGGCCACTACCAGAGCGTTACCATCCTCGTAGGTCCTGTAAAACACCGTCTGGAGCGGGTTCAACCTCTCAAAGGGGAAACCCTCTGGGGCCCGGGAGAGGTACATCCTCCTCCCCTCCGTCCATACGCTCCTACCCTTAACCTTTACTATCTTTATTACCCTCAAGTCCGTCAGCCTATTCTATGCGGGAAAACTAAGGGGGCCAACCGTATAATACCCGCCTATGCCGACCATCAACCAGTTAGTGAGGTACGGGCGGAAGAAGAGGAAGAAGAAGACGAAGTCGCCCGCCCTTGAGGGGAACCCCCAGAAGAAGGGGACGTGTATCCGCGTTTATACTACCACACCCAAGAAGCCTAACTCCGCCCTGCGTAAGGTGGCGAAGGTGAGGCTATCCAACGGGAAAGAGGTAATAGCATACATACCCGGTGAGGGGCACAACCTGCAGGAGCACTCCACGGTCTTAGTGAGGGGTGGTCGTGTGAAGGACCTACCGGGTGTTAAGTACCACATAGTTAGGGGTGTTTACGACGCCGCCGGTGTCGCCGGCAGGCGGAACTCGCGTTCCAAGTACGGGACACCGAGACCCAAAGAGGCCAAAGGGTAATCTAAGGAGGGACCATGAGAAGAAGAAGGGCACCGGAGAGGAAGGTGGCACCGGATCCGGTCTATAAGAGCGAGCTGGTCGCCAAGTTCATAAACAACCTAATGTGGGACGGCGAGAGGACGAAAGCCCAGAAGATCTTCTATCGGGCCATGGAGCTGATAGCCAAGAAGACGGGTGAGAACCCCCTTGACGTCTTCCACAAGGCCATTGAGAACGTGAAACCCTCCGTTGAGGTGCGCTCCCGCCGTATAGGAGGTGCGAACTACCAGATCCCCGTTGAGGTGCGTCCCAAGAGGCAGACCTCCTTAGCCATAAAGTGGATCATAAGGGCCGCACGGAATAGGCCGGGGCGTCGCATGTACGAGAAGCTGGCCGCCGAGATCATAGACGCCTACAAGGGTACGGGGAACGCCGTTAAGACCCGGGAGAACGTCCATAAGATGGCCGAGGCCAACAGGGTCTTTGCCCACTTCAGGTGGTAGGAGGGAGAGCATGAGCAGGTGGAAGCAGTACCAGATAGCGAAGCAGCAGAAGAGGAAGATAAACGCCAAGCTGGACAGGGCCTTCCTCAAGATAAAGGACATGCTGGTGGTAGGCAAGTACGACGACGCCAGAGAGCTGGCCAACAGGATGCTGATGAAGTACCCCACCCACATGAAGAGCTGGAGGTTGATCAAACTCGTAGATGCCTGGCAGAACGTGGTGGGTGAATCCTTTCCCAACATGAAGGCGAGTGAGAGGCGTAAGGTTATTAAGGCCCTGATAGAGGAGTACAAGAACAACGACTTCATAACCCCCGAGACGCTGGAGAAGAGGATCCGGGAGATGGGGGTTTAGTGGCACGGAAGTTCAACCCGGAGTTCGCACACGTCCTCCATAATCCCGCACGTTGGTGGCACGAGCCTCCCGAGAGGCTCGTGTTTTTGTTAGACCCGAGGGAAGGTAGCAGGGTAATAGAGGTGGGTGTGGGTACCGGGTACTTCCTCCTGCATTTGGCCCGTATGTACCCGGAGGTGGAGTTCGTGGGGACAGACGTTCAGGAGGAGATGCTGGAGATAGTTAGAGGCAGAGCGAGAGGGTTAAGGAACGTGAAGGTCGTGGAAAGCGAGGAAACCCGTATTCCCCTCAGGGACGGTTGTGCCGATGCCGTCCTCCTCGCTCACGTCTTCCACGAGCTGGAGGATCCCGACGCTACGATGGGAGAGGTTATGAGGGTCTTAAGGCCCCGGGGTAGGGTGGTGGTCGTAGATTGGAAGCCGGTACCCACCCCCTTCGGCCCACCGTTGGAGGAGAGGATACCGTCCGGTAAGGTGATTCGGACCCTTACGAAGATTGGGTTTATGGGGGTTCGGGAGTACGACCTCTATACCTACCACTACGTTGTCGCAGGAGTGAAGGGAAAGGTAGCATCTCCGAGCGTATAGGCTCGTAAAATCGCGCTTGGGTACCTGTTAGACGTGGACGTTTGTTCTCGCACCTGTTAGGTTGTTCTGTGCGTACTGCCGGGTCGTACCCTACCGGATAATCCCCCACCCTTGTGCATCTTCACTTGCGGTATCACTTCTGCGAGTTTTATACCCGGAGTGGTACCACCGATATTCCGATAGGAAAACAACCGGATCGGACACGACAGGGTATGGGAAAGGGGGCGGGCATGTTGCGAAAGGCCCGGATTCGTACTCCCGAAGCACTTGAACGTTCCTTTGAACGTCGCTCAATCCATACCGGTGATGACCTTCTCAAGGGCGTACCCCAGTACGAACACGAATATCCCCATGAACAGCAGGGTAGCCTCCCACCTCATACTTCCACGCGTGAGTCCTACGAATAGACCCAATACCACCCAACCTATCCCACTCGCCTGCGTGAATTTTGCTATAAAGTACAGGAGCATCCTCAAGATCTGGATTCTAAGAGCGAACCTCCCGTAGAATGCACGTAGGATGGTGCTACTCCTCGCTATGAGCAGCTGGGATGTACAGACGGTGCATAGATATACGGGTTATACCGTGGCCGTCGGGGGTGTTCTCAACGTTCTTTTAGGTCTCCATATAAAGGGTATGTACGACCACTACAGGGTACCCCCGGCCGGATTAAGGTACCTCCATAGGGCGCTGGGATACACCGTACTGTCCGCCTCAACCGTTCAAAGTACCCTCGGGACCTACAACTTCGTACTTCTGTGGAGGAAGGGAAACCTATGGAAGAGGGTACTCCACGCCTCCTTAGGTCTGGCGGCGACTGGTCTATACACTTACGCGGGATACGTAGCCTTTGAAGGAAGGTATAACCTGCACCGCAATCTGATGCTGGGGGCCTCTACCCTCTCCGCGGGAGCGGCCCTAATCTGGATGTTGCCTTGAGAATGAAGAGATCCCTTTTTCTTCTACTTTTACTTCCGGCGGTCGGATGTAAGGGAAAGGATGTGGATGCTTCGGCGTACGACCGGGAGCACGCCACCGTAACGGATGGGAACGTTCGGTACAGGAAGGACTGCCTCTCCTGCCACAGCTTCACCTACGCCGGTACCGTCTGGGATACGACCAACGGTCAGGCCATCGCGAACGTGAAGGTCGTCATAAAGGCCCTCTCCTCGTCTGACTCCCTCGTCCTAACCACGGACTCCTTCGGCAACTTCTACACCCACGACACCCTTCCCGGGGACGGATTTGAGGCTTACGTCAACTGCGGTCTGATCAGGAGGATGCCCATGAGTCAA